>JBATMT010000035.1:0-17562 GCA_049289975.1 Paracoccaceae bacterium
CCTGCCAGACGACCACGAAAGCCGATATGGGTACGCGCAAGAATGGTTTGATCTGGTAAGAAAACTCTGGACCTCGAAAGAGCATTTCGATTGGGACGGCAAATACTTCAAAGCCAAGCGCATCAAGGGCGATCCGGCACCAGTCCGCGGCTCGGTGCCGATCATCAACGCAGCCGGCTCGGCGCAGGGGCGCGAGTTTGCGACCGACAATGCGAATTTTCTGTTCACGCCTGCCATCGACCTTGGCAGGTCAAAGACCGAGATCGCTGACCTGAAGGCGCAAGGTGCCGCCAAGGGCCGTAAGGTCGAAGTTCTGACTTTCAGCCATGTGGTCTGCCGCCCGACCGAGAAAGAGGCGCAGGATTACGTGAAATACATCGTGGACGAGAATGCGGACACACAAGCCGTCGACAACCTGGTGCGTTTGCAGTTTGCGCACGCGCAAAGCTTTCCGCACGACCTTTTGGCGCAGATCAAGCATCTGATGGCGATGGGGCATGGTGGCTTCCCTCTGATCGGAACGCCGGATCAGGTAGCTGAGGGCATCCTCAGGCTGCACGAGACTGGATTCGCTGGTACGACCCTGTCGTTTGTCGACTATGTCGAAGAATTTCCCTACTTCCGCGATACGGTTCTGCCGAAATTGAGGGCAGCCGGCATCCGCTGAGGGAGGCAAACATGGCAGGGGAAGCACCAGCTCCCGACAAGGCTGACTTGCGCACGGCACTTGGCGGTTTTGTCGGTAACGCCGGGATACTGACCGTCGGGGCTGGAGCTGAACGCTCTGGCCTCGTATGTACCTCGGTCATATCGCCAACTGGCGACCCGCCGCGCTATCTGGCCTGCGTCAGTAACAGCGCATCGGCTCTGCAGTTGATCCGCCAGTACGGCTGTTTTGCCATCAACGCACTCTCTGTCGGCCACAAGACACTTGCGGAACGCTTTGCAGGCTTCGGCGGGATCAAGGGAGAGGCGCGCTATGAGGGAGCGAATTGGACGACGCTTGTGACCGGGGCACCAATTCTGACCGACGCCGCCGCCTCGCTAGATTGCGAGGTTGAAAAACTGATCGAGGAAGATGGCTATACAATTGTCGTCGGTCTCGTTCGGGCCGTGGCTAGCCATGCTGGTCGTCCGGGTCTTGTCTGGTGGCAGGGAGGCTTCAAGGCCATCGGCTAAGGGTGCTAGGTACTCATTTTCTGGCCAAAAATACCCCGGGATCCTGAGCGGTGCCCCGGTCGTGTTCACAGGAAAGACCGAACAGTCTCCAGCGCGCCTTCGAGCGCCTTGCCTTCTTCATCCTTGAGCGCTGCCTCACGCAGGCGGCGCACCCAGTCGGCTGCATCCTCACGACCAGCCAGATCTTGAGAGGCAGTCATCACTCTGTCGAACTTCGACTGACCACGAGCGTGGGTGTCGGAATAGCCCTTGATCAGGCGACGGCAACGGATGAGCTCGACGGCTAGCCCATACCGGTCCTTTGCGTGGACGAGCGAAGTGGATAGCCAGCGATCGAGATGATCCATCTCCTGCCGGTGACGCAGAGTCTTCATGCGCCAGCCACGCAGTCCGCCGATCAACCAGAGCATCAGGAAAGGCAGGGCGCGGTCCGTGCGGATGCGGCGTCCGCGATTGAAAAGGCGGTCGATCTGCTTCATTCGTCGGGGGTCAGCTTCCCAGCGCGCTCCGACTTTGGCCGGAAGAAGCCCCACTATTTCTTCGGCACGAGGATGGAAATACTCGGTCAGTTGCAAGAGCTTGTCACTCCGCATCTGCATCTCTGATCCAATGCGGTCGAAACGTCTGGGGCGTGTCTTGAGGTCGGCCACACGGATCACATCATCGTAAGCCATTGCATTGGCGATATACTTCGCACCTTCACGCGTCAGCTCCCAATCATGGTCTGCACCATCAAGCGCCAACACGTGCGCGAGCCGATCAAGATAGGCAGCCCCATAGGCCGGGCTTTGAAAATCGACAACCTTTTCCAAGCCAGCGCGTGCCATGTCCTGGACCATCGAAGGCAGTGCCTCTACCCGCGACAAAAGTGCCTGCCAATCAGAAAGTGCCGTTGCCGGACCGGATACGTCAGTCGGTGTGGCTACTGGCTTTGCTTCCTTGTTCGGCATCGCAGTCTGCTCGGCCAGATCGGCGGCGGCATTGAAAGCGCGGAGCGAAGCAGCCACTCCCTTGCCAGAAGCGCGGATCGCAGCGGCAAATGCCTCGCGCGGGAAAGGCAGAGCGCCCGAACCTGCAAGCGCGCCGAAAAGGCTGGCCGAGATGACCGATCCGTTGTCGATTGCCACGCGGTCCATGTCGAAAAGCACCGAACGCTGCGCCGCGATGGCTATCGCCCCGCGCACTTCGTCAGACGAGGCAATCCCGTCTCCGGGCACTACTTTTTCGGAAACAGCAAGGGCGCGGTGGGTCGAGGCGACGAGCGTCGTGCGGTCGGGGGTGACGAAGCCGCGCATGATTGCGCGACCCGCCTCCATCATTTCGGCGGCGACCAGTACGTCGACGTCGCCTGCTGCGGGCATCAGAGAGAAAATCGGCTGACGTGCACCCTTTGGCGCCATTTCAATATAGTAGATGGTGGAGCCAGTGCGCTGCGCCACCCCCGCGACGGAAGTTGCTTGAGCAACATAGCCATTGGCGCGCGCCAGATCCTCGATCCAGCCGCCGAGGACTCCACCGCCCTGTCCGCCGACTGCCATTACTGCAAGCTTGATGATGCCACCTAGCGCAGGATCGGCGGAGCGCGGCGCGAGACTTTCGTGAAGCGTCATGCGCTCGCTCCCTTCAAGCTCAGCCGGCTTTTCGCACGGCGGCGCATAAGCCAACCTGTGAAACGTTTGGCTATTCCAGCGCGCCAGCGTTCAAAGCTACCAGGGTTGTGGACCACATCTGCGCGATAAAATGACGGGCAGAGCACGGCGGCGTCTGCTACCTCACCGCAGTTTCCGCAGCCAACGCAGGATTGGTCGATGGAAGCGACCGGATCATCGCGCAGCGGATCGTCAAGGTGTTTCAGGCCGAGAGACGGGCAGCCCGACAGGCGGATACATGCGTGATCGCCGGTGCAAACATCTTCGTCGACACCAAAGCGAGGGGCCTCAACGCGGCGTCCTTCGCGAATGGCCTGCTGTTGCAGCGGTTTTTCGCGACGCTGGCGGTTCAGCATGCACTCGGACGAGGCGATAATGACCTTCGGGCCTTTTTCGGAGGTGGTCAGCGCTTCGCGGAACACATCGCGCATGCGGCCCACGTCATAGGTACGGTCTACTTGTCGGACCCATCTCACGCCTATGCCTTGGACGGCCTTCGCGATCGGGTTCTTGGTTGCCTTGGTTGAATTGTATGCGCGAGACGACATCACGTCCTGACCGCCAGTTGCCGCCGAATAGAAGTTATCGACGACGACGGCGACGCTGTCGGACTTGTTGAAGACCATGTTGCCGATCGATGTGGACAGGCCGTTGTGCCAGAACCCGCCGTCGCCGATGATCGACAAGGGACGGCGCTCGCCTCCGCCGTCGAAGGCGGCATTCGAGGCGGGGCCAAGGCCGTAACCCATCGTCGAGCCACCGATCTCGAACGGTGGCAACGTTGCAAAGAGATGGCAGCCGATGTCGGCTGTGATCTGGTGCTTGCCGAGTTCCTTTTCCACCAGCTTGAGGGCGGCAAAGATCGGGCGTTCCGGGCAGCCGGTGCAGAAACTCGGTGGACGGATTGGCACGGTTTTTGACAGGTCCGGGATTTTTGGGCTGTCGGCATTTGGCGCGCGGACCTGACCGGGCAACAGATGCGCCGCCGTGGCCTTGAGGAAGGCCGTCACGCCATCGAGCATCACTTGCCCGGTGTATTCGCCTGCCATCGGAAAGATGTTCTTGCCGTAGAGCTTTGTCGGCGCACCTGACCGCAAAAGGATTGTCGATAGTCCCTGTTCGATGAATTCAGGCTGGCCCTCTTCTACCAGCAACACAGCGTCTTTGCCTGCACAGAATTCAAGAAACTCATCTGATACAATCGGGTAGGTAACATTCATCACGTAAAGCGGCACATCGGTATCGCCGTAGATGTTGGCGAGTCCTAGCCGTTGCAGGGCGCGTATAACGCCATTGTACATGCCGCCTTGCAAGACGATCCCGACCTTGCAATCTGCCGGCCCGAAGCGTTCGTTCAGGCCATTGTCTCGGATGTATTTCTCGGCGGCGGGCCAACGGTTTTTCACCTTGTCCTGTTCGTGGGCATAGGACATCGGCGGCAGCACCACACGCGAGAAATCGCGGCGCGGGGCAGATAGTGCATCGCGGACAGACAGAGGCGGCGGGATATTGTCGCGACATTCGAAAGAGCCAGTGACATGGCAAGACCGGATGCGGACCATCAGCATGACCGGGCTGTTCGACACTTCTGAAAGCTCGAACCCCTGCCCCACGGCCTTCACGATCGAGGGCAGGTTTGGTCGTGGGTCCATTAACCAGAACTGCGATTTCATCGCGAAAGCGTGGCTGCGTTCCTGCATGATCGAGGAACCTTCGCCGTAGTCCTCCCCAACGATCACGAGGGCACCGCCGGTGACGCCAGACGACGCGAGATTAGCGAGCGCGTCAGATGCAACGTTCACACCTACCGAGCCTTTGAAGGTGACGGCGCCCCGAATAGGATAGTGAACTGACGCCGCCAGCATAGCTGCCGCAGCGGCCTCCGAGGCATTGGCCTCGAACCGGACGCCGAGTTCACCGAGGATTTCCTCGGCATCTGCGAGGACATCCATAAGGTGAGAAATCGGCGCGCCTTGATAGCCGCCGACATAGCCAACACCATTTTCAAGAAGCGCCTTGGTGATGGCAAGAATACCCTCACCGGTGAAGGTCTGGCCAGCGCCAAGCTTCAGATGCTCAACTTCAGCCTTGAAGGAACGTTCGGCCATGGAACCTCAGAAATCGTGTTTACGGATGTTGGCGTGGATTTTTTGAAGCGTCGTGACGAAGGCGCGGCGCTCGTCGTCGGGGATGCCCTTGAACATGTCCAGATAAGTCGCGGCCATGTGCGGCCAAAGTGTTTCAAAGGCAGTGCGTCCCGCGTCAGTGATGAAGATACGGGTGGCACGGCTGTCTTCGGAATCGGTTTCGCGGCGGATGTGCCCGTCGGTCTGCAAGGCATCAAGGGCGCGACTGAGGGTCGATTGCTCGACGATGGCGTAGACGGCAAGCTGGCTGATCAGGAGGCCGTCGATCACAGACAAGACGGCGAGAGAGCGCATTTTTGGCGTTGTAAGGCCAAGCGCCGACATCTCGTCGCGGATCGAGGCGTTGTAGCGGCCCATGATGCGGTTCATCAGGTACGGCGCGTAGTTCGACAGGCCTATCTGGCCCAGTCGCGGCAGCTTGTCCTTTTCGCCCTGATCCTTCATGCGCCAAGCCTTTTCGCAAGGTTGTAGCCAGAGCCGCCGCCGAGGCCGGGGCCAGGATGAGTTGATGCCCCTATATGGTCCAGGCCACGGATGGACGTGGCGCCGTTCATCGAATTGCTGAAGGGACGGAAAATGAAGAACTGGTCGATTGAACAGGCTCCGCCATAGGGGTCACCGCCGACAAGGTTGATGTTCATGGTTTCAAGGTCGGCGGGCGAATAAGCGCGGCGGGCGAGCCTGATCTTGGCAAAGTCACGGATGTGGTGTGCAAGGATTGCTTCGATTCGATCGGCGAATGCCTCGCGCGTGAACTCAGTCCAGATGCCGGAGGTGGAAATCTCGCCTGCTGCGTCGCCCTTAATCTCGCGCGGTGCATCGGGGATTTGCAGCCACAAGATCGCCTTGCCATCCGGGCAGCGGGTTGGATCAAGCCGGTGTGGCTGGCCAACGCAAATCGTCGGTGTGGCGGGCAGCATGCCGCGTTCAGCTTCATTGGCGGATTTCGAGACGGAATCGATTCCATCAGCCAGATGGATCAGCGCCACGTCATCCAGACCCGGGGACAGCCATTCGGGATGTCTGTCGAGCGCAAAGTGAAGCTGAAAGTCTCCGCGACCGTGACGAAAACGCTGGGTCGCCAGCCTTTCGGTTGGCAGGTTCACATCGCGTAGGAGACGTCCGTAGAGTTGGCCCGGGGCGACCGAGGCCGCGACATGGCGGGCGCCTATGCGTTCGCGGTTCGCAAGCTCGATACCGATAACGCGGCCATGTTCGATAAGGATACGGTCAACGTCGGCGTTGCAGCGGAACTGTCCGCCACGCTCTTCGATCAGCCTGCGGAAGGCTTCGACCGCTTGCCCGGCACCGCCCTTGATGATCGGTGCACCTGCGGCTTCAAGTGCGAAGGCAATGACCTTGCCCATTTGCGCGGAATAAGTGCTTTCGGGCGTGATCCCGCAATGTAAAACCCATGGTGCCCAGAGTGCCTGTACGAGAGGACTTGCGTAGGACTTTTCGAGCCATCCCCGAGCGGGAACGAGTGCCTCCCCGATCCACGCCGCCAAACCGTGCAGACCACGCTTTCGAGCTTGGCCGAACAGCAGTTTCAAAGTGGGCCAGGACCAAAGCTGACCACCGAGGAGAGCAAAGAGAAATGGAGCATCTGCCTCGATGCCTTTGACATCGGCGGCGTGAGTGGAGCCGTCACCGGGCGACAAGGCCTCCCACGCGGCGATATTGGCGGCGCGGTCGGTCGATAGCACAAGCGTCTCGCCATTGGGGCGCAGGACGGCGGTAGGATATTTGGTATGGCAGAAAGTCAGCCCATGCCGGGCAAGGTCGGAACCGAGCGCGGCATGGGCTGGAGAGGTCAGGAACAGCACGAAAGTTGCTGCCATCACGTCATGGTGGAAACCGGGCAGCGTTGCCTCTTCGGTGCGCATCGCGCCGCCGGGGCGGTCGTTGCGCTCCAAAACAAGGACCGACCGGCCTTTCGCCCCAAGCATCGCCGCCGCGACAAGCGCATTGATGCCCGAACCGATAATGACGTGGTCGTAGTGTTCCACCCTGTCAGGCTTTCGGTACAAGAGCCAAAGCCCGGATCGGCGAGCCGGTGCCGTGTTCGATCTTCAGTGGCGCCGCAATCAATATTGCGCCTTTGGCTGGCAACTTGCTGAGGTTTGCAAGTGAGGCGAGACCATAGCAGTTGTTCTTGTGCAGGAGATTGTGCGCCGGGAATGGCGGATTCATTCCACCCGCCTGCCCAGCGTCGGTCCCGATGCACTGGCTGCCCCAACCAACGATGCCTTTGCCGATCAGATACTCGATGACCTCGGCGGTTGGACCCGGAGTGTGTGGTCCGGTTTCGTTGGCGTTAAGAAACAGGTCCTCGCTGTGGGCACGGCTGTCCCAGTCGGACCGCAGGACGACCCATTCGCCCTTGCCGATGGCGCCGTGCTTGGCTTCCCACGACTTGACGTGGTCGATCGTCAGCAGGAAGTCGGGGTCAGCCGCACATTCCTTGGCGAAGTCGAGAACATTGACCGGAGCGACAAGCCTCTGGACAGGTAGCGTGTCCGTATAGCCGTCTGCATAGTCCTTGCCGGTGATCCAGTGGTGCGGCGCATCGAAGTGGGTGCCTGAGTGCTCGCCCAGTTTAAGCCAGTTCCAAGCCCAGAATGGGCCATTCTGATCATACTCGCTGATACGGTGGATCTCGATCTTTGGCGTGTCCTTGGCGAAATCCGGCGGCAGTTTGAGGATCGGCGTGTCAGGTCCAAGCGAGCCTGAGCAATCCACCACTTCAATCCCTCCGGACATGATCATGGAGCCGAGGCTCTCCAGCACCGAATTCGACGACATCCCAGTCTCCCTGTACAGCGCGGCGATTTTGCCAGCCTTGATTTTCACGGAATCATGCTAGACAGAATTAAATGCATTTGCAAATATCTTGGCGTGTCCGGGGAGAGCCGACTTGACAGAGACTGTCGACGCCATCGTGATCGGCTCCGGTATCAATTCGCTGGCTGCGGCGACGCATCTGGCGTCAAAGGGCTGGAAGGTCCGGATCTTTGAACAGGCCGCAGAGCCAGGGGGTGCCGTTCGGTCAGGTGCGTACACGCTTGCGGGATTTCGGCATGACTGGGCGGCAATG
Source organism: Paracoccaceae bacterium (assembly GCA_049289975.1). Lineage (GTDB taxonomy): Bacteria > Pseudomonadota > Alphaproteobacteria > Rhodobacterales > Rhodobacteraceae > TMP-24. Next base: position 8,073 of record JBATMT010000035.1, read on the forward strand.
AACCTGTCATTGTTCGCAGGATCGGGGTTTTTCAGGGCCTACGGACCAGAATTGTTGCGCTTGGGGCTTGAATTCGCGCCGGTATCACATCCCTTCTGCTCGGTCTTTCCTGATGGGCGGTGGTGCGGCGTTTCGATGGAAGCGGGGCTGACCCGCGCAAGGATTGCGGCTTTCTCGGAAGCCGATGCACGGCAATGGGACAAGTTGCTTGCGGCCTTCCCCGGCGAGGCACCACATCTTTTTGCTCTCCTCGGCAGCCCGATGAAGATGCGTGCATTGGCACGTTTCGGTTGGAATCTGTGGCGCGCCAAGGGTATTGGCGGGAGCCTAGAGACGCTACGGTTTTTGCTTTCCTCACCGCGACGGTGGCTTGAGGAGACGTTTGAGTCCCCAGAGGTTCGTGCCATGCTGGGGGCATGGGGAATGCATCTGGATTTTGCACCCGATATCGCAGGCGGCGCTCTGTTTCCCTATCTCGAAGGGATGGCCAACCAGTCGTTCGGGATGGTCCTTGGCAAGGGGGGCGCGGATACGATTGTTAGGGCTATGGTCGCCTTGCTTGCCGAGCGGGGAGGTAGTGTTGAATGCAACGCAAAGGTGGCAAGGGTAAATCACGCGAGTGGACGCGCAAACGGCGTAACACTTGCAGATGGTCGCCAGTTCACGGCAAGTCGCGCAGTGATCGCCAATGTTGCCCCCAAAAAACTCGCGGCCCTGACGGGAACCACCAGTGACCAGCGGTTCGATCAGGGAATGGCGCAATTTGCTCACGCGCCGGGAACTTTGATGATCCATCTGGCAATGAGCGGTCTGCCGGATTGGCGTGCTGGCAAGGAGTTGCAGCAGTTCGCGTACGTTCACCTTGCGCCGGATCTCGACCAGATGGCGCTGACCTACCAACAAGCAAAAGCGGGAGATCTGCCCTCGGCGCCGGTGATCGTGGTGGGTCAGCCAACAGCGATTGACCAGAGCCGTGCTCCGGAAGGCAAACATGTGTTGTGGCTGCAGGTGCGGATGGCCCCGGGACAGATAAGAGGCGACGCAAGCAGCGAGATCATGGCAACGAACTGGGATCAGGCGGCGGAGCCGTTTGCAGATCGTGCGCTTGCCATTCTGGAGAGCTATGCGCCGGGAACGGGTGCCAAAATTCTTGGACGCCGCGTTGTCACGCCTGACGAACTCGAAGCCGATAACCCAAATCTGGTTGGCGGCGATCAGGTTTGCGGCAGCCATCATCTGAGCCAGCATTTCCTGTTTCGTCCACTTCGGGGGCGTGCCGATGGCTCGACCCCGATTGCTAACCTGCATCTGACCGGTGCCGCTGTATGGCCGGGGGCGGGAACAGGGGCCGGGCCGGGCTTTTTGCTTGCCCGGAAACTCGCCGGATAAGACGCCAGACCAATAACAAGACCAGACAACAACAGGGACCAAAATCATGAAACTCAGCCGTCGCAGTCTTTTACAAATGTCCGCCGCAGGCATCGCCCTTACCGGATTCAGTATGCCCGTGCTTGCGCAGGCGATCGACGAACTTGTTATCGCCTACAATGTCACCTTGCCCTCCTGGGACCCGACTGTGGGTCCGAGCGCAGTGAACCCGACGATCCAGGGCATCTATCAATCGGTATTCGACCAATATATCTACCAAAATCCCGATCTGTCGCCTGGGCCTGGCCTGATTACCGAGTGGGGATGGAACGACGACAAGACGAAAATCATGATGACAGTACGCGACGGCGTGACGTGGCATGATGGGTCGCCGTTCACTGCCGACGATGTGGTCTGGTCGCTGACCCGTGCGGCAGATGAAAAGACTGGCAACCCGATCCAGTTCATCTGGTCCACGGTTGCGAACCTTACGGCTGACGGGAACAAGATCACTGGCGATGTGGTGCGGTTTGAACCGACGATCTTCAAGTGGATGTATTTCCTGACCGGCTACGTGATGCCGAAGGCCTATTATGAAAAGGTAGGCGCGGCGGGCTTTGAGGCAGCGCCGATTGGCACGGGGCCGTACATGGTCGAGAAGTTTGAGCAAAACGCCTTCGTGCGCCTGAAGGCGAACCCGAACTATTGGGGCGGCAAGCCTGAGTTCGAGTCTGTGACAATCAAGTTCGTAACTGATGCAGCTGCTCGGGTTGCCGAAGTCGAAAGCGGCAACAGCCATGTGACGCTAGAGATACCTTATGAGGAGTTTGACCGCCTCAAGGGTGCAGGCACGTTGCAGGGCATTGCTCATCCGATTTCCGACATCGGGATGATCTTCATGAACGACGTCGACGTGATGCTTGACCCCAATGTTCGCAAGGCGGCGGTCGCAGCCATCGACAAGCAACTGATCATCGACCGTCTGCTGTCAGGCTATGGTGTCGCCATAGACACGTTGGAGACGCCGGAATACACCGCATACGACCCCTCGATCAAAACGCCCTACGACGAGGCAAAGGCAATCGAGTTGCTGGCAGCATCAGGCTATAGCACCGAAAAGCCGGTAAAATTCAAGATCCAGACCACCAAGGGTTTCAAGCCCAAGGACTACGAGATGATCCAGGCAATTGTCGGCCTGTGGCGCAAGGTGGGTATCGAGGCCGAGATCGAGGTCTATGAGATCGCCAAGCACTACGAACTCCGCGCCGCGGACCAGTTGGCTCCGGCGGCTTTCTACAACTGGGGCAATTCCATCGGCGATCCGACGACTTCGACTGGTTTTGCCATGTTCGGGCCAAGCCCGCACTCGGTCTGGGACGGTAAGGATCTGATCGACATGATCGGGCCTCTCTGGGGTGAGATGGATGAGGACAAGCGCATCGCCGGTTGGAAGGCGGTCGACAAGTACATCGCTGAGAACGCTCTGGTGATCCCGCTCCTGCAATATGCACAGCCGATCCTTTCGGCGCCGGGCGTCAAGGTAACGCCACATGCGTCAGGTGCGCTGCTGCCGCATCTGATGAAACGCGCCTGATGAGACGGGCCGCCGGGCAACCGGCGGCCCCTGCCCCATGCAACTTGTCCGCGCCATAGCCCTGCGATTCCTGACGACCATGATCACGCTCTTTGGTGTGGCAATGATCGTTTTCTTTGTCATCCGCGTGGTCCCCGGCAATCCAATTGCGATGATGCTTCCACCCGGCGCGACTGAGGCCGATATCACCCGGCTGAAGGAGCTTTACGGGTTTGATCGATCAATCCCGGCGCAGTTCTTCATCTGGCTGTCCGGCGTCCTGCACGGAGATTTCGGAACCTCGATAACGCTCAGGCAACCTGTTTTAGGTCTGGTGCTCAACCGGCTACCCGCAACGCTTGAGCTGTCGGTCATGGCGCTGGTTATCGCTGTCTTCCTTGGCGGCTTCATGGCTTTGACGGGTACGAGGCTGCGCGGAACAAGGACAGAGGCCGCCATCGACGTATCGAACGGCATGGCTCTTTCGGTGCCAGACTTCCTGTGGGGGCTAGTGCTGATATTGGTGTTCGGCGTGCTTTGGCCACTGTTTCACATATCGGGTCGTGTATCGCCGTCGATAGACTTGCCGTTTTCGACCCAGTTCTACCTGTTTGAAAGCCTGTTGCGCGGGCGGCTGGATATCTGGGCTGATCTGGTCAGCCACATGTTCATGCCTGCCTTGGCTCTGGCAATTCCGCTGGCAGCGATCATCGGGCAGCTTTTAAAGCAAAGCCTCAAGGAAACCATGCATCTAGACTATGTGACGCTGGCGCGGACCAAAGGCTACGGCGAGAACCATGTGATCTTGCGCGAGGCATTGCGCAACGCAATCTTGCCGACGTTGACGTTGATCGGGGTGCAGTTCACCTTTTTGATCGGGGGCACGGTGATCATCGAGCGGCTGTTTTCCTATGAGGGTCTTGGCAATATGGCCATTGATGCGGTGATCAACCGCGATCTGCCGCTGATCCAGGGCATTGTGATTCTGTTCGCGCTTCTTTTCACGCTGATCAATCTGGCAGTGGATATGTGTTATGCTCTGTTGAACCCGAGGCTACGGCATGGGTGAGGTCTTACTTGACGGGCGCGGCCAGGTGCGGAGGCGCGCGGGCGCACGACTTTGGCTATCAGCAGGATGGCTAAGCATTCTGATGATAGTTGCACTTTGCGCGCCCTTGATCAGCCCGCAGGATCCGCTTGCGCAAGACTTGCTTGGCGGCCGCTTGCCACCGTTCGGAGTGTCGGGGTCTGATCCGAGCTACCTGCTTGGGACCGACAGTCTGGGCCGCGACGTGCTGAGCAGGATAATATTTGGTGCTCGGACAGCGCTGATGGTGGCGCTCGTTGCCGGAACCGTCACCTGTCTGATTGGCTCGTTCCTTGGGTTGGTCGCCGGGTTCTACCGCGGCTGGCCGGACAGGATCATTTCGCGCTTTGTAGACATATGGATGGCCTTCCCGCCAGTACTGTTCGCTATCTTGTTGATCGCCGTGCTGGGCACCGGTATTTCGTCTGTCATCCTGGCGATTATAGTCATCGACTGGACACGCTTTGCCCGTGTGGTACGCGCAGAAGCGATGGCGCAGGGCGCAATGGACTATGTCGCCTCGGCACAGGTTGCAGGTCGCGGACGCTTTGCCACGATGGTGACCGAAATCCTGCCAAATGTTCTACCGACCATTGTAGCGCTTCTTACGCTGGAAATGGGGATTGCGGTAATCGTCGAGGCGATCTTGTCGTTCGTGAACCTTTCGGTGTCGACCGATGATCCGACTTGGGGCGGGATGATCGCCGAGGGTCGAACATCGATCCATCAGGCCTGGTGGGTGCTGGTTTTTCCGCTGATCGCGCTGTTCCTGACGGTCTTGAGTTTCAGCCAACTTGGCGAAGGGTTGAAAGACCGCTTTGACCCGGTGCTGCGATGAGCGGGGCATTTCTGGAAATCAAGACATTGTCTGCGCGGCTGCGTAACGGCGGCGCGCCGATTTTGCGGAATGTGAGCCTGTCGCTCACCCCCGGTCAGGTGCATGGGCTGGTCGGCGAAAGCGGTGCGGGCAAGTCGATGATCGGCAAGGCGATCTTGGGTATCTTGCCGCAATCAATCGAGATTTCGTCGGGGCAGATCATTCTCGACGGGACCGATTTGCAGGGCCTGCCACCCGCTGAACGGCGGACACGGATTGGTGCTACGGCGGCGTTGATCCCGCAAGACCCGCTGACCGCGCTGAACCCGTCGCGGCGGATCGGAGCGCAGATAACCGACCGCTTGGTGGATATTCTCGGGTGGGAACGAAGGCGCGCAGATGCGCGGGCGACGGAACTGCTAGGCGAGGTGCACATTGCTGATCCAGAGCGGGTCTTGCGATCCTATCCCCATGAATTGTCGGGTGGGATGCGCCAGCGAGTGCTGATTGCTTCGGCATTTGCCGCAGAGCCCAAACTGATCGTGGCGGATGAACCGACAACTGCGCTTGATGCAACGGTGCAGAAACAGATCTTGAAGCTGATCCGCGACATGCAGGCGCGGCATGGAACGGCGCTGTTGTTCGTGACCCATGACCTGGGTGTCGTGTCGAAGATTTGCCAGAGCTTGAGCGTGCTTTATGCAGGCAAGATAGTCGAAGATACCGAGGTGCGACAGTTTTTCGGGGGTCCGTCGCATCCCTATTCCGCAGCTCTGCTTGCCGCGACGCCGCGATATACGGACCCTGCCCGTTCGTTGCGCCCTGTCCCCGCCGAAGTCATCGAAGCGGTGGTGGCTGAAGTTGCGGCATCCGACATGGAGTTGCGGCATGGCTGAACCGCTTTACAAGGTTCGTGACTTGCGACTGACGCTGGCCGACATGGCGAGAAAGCCGCTCTTTGGACCCGCGCCAAGACTTGAGATACTGAAGGGGCTCAGCTTCGATATAGGGCGGGGCGAGGTTATCGGCATTGTCGGTGGTTCGGGTTCGGGCAAGTCCACGCTCGGCCGGGCCTTGATCCGGCTGCTTGAGCCTAGTTCGGGGACGATCCTGTTTGATGGCACAGATATCACAACGCTGCCTGAAAACAGTCTGAGGCCGTTGCGCCGGAAGTTCCAGATGATCTTTCAGGATCCGATGTCATCGCTTAATCCACGCCATACGGTCGGGCAGATCATCGCTGCGCCGCTCAGGCTTCACGGCTTTAAGGATCCACGCGCAAAGGCAGCGGAGGCGCTGGATCATGTCGGCCTGCCTACAGTGTTCCTCGGCCGTTTTCCGCATGAGTTGTCAGGAGGTCAAAGGCAACGGGTGGGAATAGCGCGCGCCATCGCGCTGCGACCAGAGTTCATTCTGGCCGACGAAATCGTGTCGGGGCTTGATGTGTCGTCGCAGGCGCAGGTGTTGAGCCTTCTGGAAGAGCTGGTGCGCGACCTTGGGCTTACCCTTGCCTTCATAAGCCACGATCTGTCCGTAGTTCGACGCCTTTGTGGGCGGATCATGGTGCTGAACCGGGGTGAAATCGAAGAGTTCGGCACCGCAGAGCACATTTTTTCAGCACCGCAGTCCGCATATACACGTGAATTGCTCGATGCGATCCCGTTGCCTGACCCCGATCAGCCCTGGTTCTAGCGCTATCAGTTGACGTTTGCGGCAATGGGTTCTATTCGAGAATGAACGTTCATTTTCAAGAGCCGTGCCATGGCCGATATCCATCTTTACCATGACGACCGCACCGAAAGCATCCTCGAAGGCGCAAAACGTGCGTTTGCCGAGAAAGGCTTTGACGGCGCATCCATGCAAGACATCGCGCGCGCCGCCGGGATGAGCGCGGGAAACTTCTACCGCTACTTCCCGTCAAAGAACGCGATTGTGGAGGCGTTGATTGCACGCGATCTGGCTTCGGCGAAGGCTGACTTCCAGCTTATCGACGCATCTGCCGACCCAATCAAGGCTCTGATCGACGCCTTTGCCCAACGCATCGACAGGCTTGATTGTCTCGACGGTCCGCTTTGGTCCGAGATCGATGCCGCGGCAATGCGACGTCCCGAGATCGCGGAAACCGTCTCGGTCATGGAAGGTGAGATTTGCCTGTTCCTAACGGCTATCTTTGCCAAGATTGCCGGGATCAGCGTTGAGAAATCCCGTGAACTGCATGCGGCACGGGCAGCCTTCCTGATCGTACTCTTTAAGGGTGCTGCTCAACTCTTTTCGCGGAAGAGCTGCAATATACCTCTCGAGACGCGTACTGAACTGCGAAACCTTGTCATGGCCTCGATGAGCCAGACCCTTGCCGAAATTGCGGCACCGTCCAAAGATAACAAAGAGTTAAAAGCATGACTTCCCGTATTCCGTTTTATGTCGCTGGCGCTGTTGCTGTCGCGGCCGCAGGATATTTCGCGCTGTCCGGGTCGCATAACACGACCAAGCCTGCAGCAACTGAAACCGCTGCGACGGGGTCGGACGAGACTTCGGCTCTGGCCCCGACGGCACCGTCGATCACCGTTGCCAAGGTTCAATCGGCGGTGCTCAACGACCGGGTTCGTGCTTCGGGACTGGTAAGCGCCGTTGAGCGTGTGCTGGTTCAGCCGAAGATCGAGGGCCAACCTATTGATTCAGTATCAGCAGATGTCGGTGACCACGTCGCAGAAGGGGAAGTACTTGCGATCCTGTCGGACAGTGCTCTGAAGCTGCAGAAAAGCCAGTTGGCTGCTTCGAGGGCGAGCGCGTTGGCCGCTATAGCGCAGGCCGACGCGCAATTGGTGGAGGCGCAAGCGAGCGCCGATGAAGCCATGAGGACCAAGGACCGCAACGATCAACTGAAGGTGCAGGGTAACGTATCGGCGGCCGCAGCGGATCAGGCCGCGACGGCCTATACGTCGGCAAACGCGAGGGTGTTAGTGGCGACACAAGGTGCTTCCGCAGCGCGTGCTCAATTGGAACTTGTCGATGCCCAGCTAGAAAATGTCGACCTGCAACTCAACAGGACCAAGATTACTGCACCGTTCGCGGGCGAGATCGTTGAAAAGAACGCATTGGCAGGCGCTGTAGCCAGCGCATCCGGGCAGCCGATGTTCGTGCTGGTGCGCGATGGTCTGCTGGAATTGAACGCCGATGTGTCTGAACAGGATCTGGCACGGGTGTCGACTGGCATGCGTGTGATGATGCGTGCCGCCGGATCTCCAACCCAGTTCACGGGGTCCATACGCCTTGTCGAACCGGCGATTGATACGGTCACGCGGCTTGGCCGGGTACGGGTCACTGTGGATCAGGCCGACAAAATCAGAAGCGGCATGTTCCTTGAGGCGGAGATTTCGATTTCCGAACGCGAAGTGCCTACTGTTCCTATTACTGCTGTCGGGACAGATTCCGAAGGAACATTCATTATGATGGTCGATGCGACTGGCCTTGTTCACCGGACAGCCGTTGTAACGGGCATCCGCGACGGCGGACTGGTCGAAATCGTGACCGGCGCAAAAGCGGGCGACAGCGTTGTGGCAAAGGCTGCGTCGTTTGTGCGGGACGGCGACCTCGTCAACCCGATCGCAGCGGACGACGCCGCCACAGTCACGAACTGAGGGGCAAGCCATGAATTTTTCTGCCTGGTCTATACGCAACCCCATCGCCCCAATCCTCGGGTTCATCATCCTGATGGTGCTGGGCATTCAGTCGTTTTTTTCGCTGCCCATCACCAAATTCCCCAACATCGATGTCCCGCTTATTGCGATATCCGTGGTGCAGTCGGGTGCTGCTCCCGCAGAATTGGAGACTCAGGTCACTCGGAAGGTCGAAGATGCTGTCGCTAGCGTGTCGGGCGTCAAGCACATTTCGTCGACGGTCAACGACGGTCAGTCCACTACGGTTGTCGAGTTCAATATGGACGTTCCGACGCAAACCGCGCTGAACGATACCAAGGACGCCGTTGATCGGGTGCGGGGGAACCTGCCGTCCGAGATCGAGGCGCCAATCGTCTCGAAGATCGAGGTCGAGGGGCAGGCTATCCTAAGCTATGCCGTATCGTCGCCGGGCATGACGATGGAAGAGCTGTCTTGGTACGTCGACGATACGGTCATGCGTGCGTTGCGGTCCAAGCCCGGTATCGGGCGTATTGACCGCTATGGAGGAGCCGACCGTGAGGTCAGGATCACGCTCGATCCAGTCAAGCTCGACAGCTATGGAACCACAGCAAGCGCGGTGAATGCGCAGTTGCGCGCTACAAATGCCAATATCGGGTCGGGCAGGTCAAAGCTCGGCGATGGCGAGCAGGCCATTCGGACGCTAGGTGATGCGCAATCGGCTCAGGGACTGTCCGACATGACGATTGCCCTCACTTCTGGCCGCCATGTGAGGCTGGGTGATCTTGGCACCGTGACGGACACATACGAGGAACTGCGGTCTTTCTCGCGGTTCAATGGCGTGCCGGTTGTGAGCTTCGGAATCTTCCGAGCGAAAGGTGCCAGCGAAGTCTCTGTCTCGGAGACGGTAGAGGCCATCGTCGATCAGTTGCGCAAGGACCATCCCGACATCAAGATCAACAAGGTCGACGATGCGGTTTATTATACTTACGGCAACTACGAGTCCGCTT
>JBATMT010000036.1:0-5795 GCA_049289975.1 Paracoccaceae bacterium
GGCGCCGGCTGGGTGCGCATCATCGGTCGGCTGATCCTGCCCAATGTGCTGGGGGCGGTGATGTCGGGGGCGTTTTTGTCCTTCGCCATCGTCATCGGCGAATTCACCATGGCGGCGCTGCTGAACCGTCCGGCGTTCGGGCCGTATCTTCAGGTTCTGGGGGCCAATCGCGCCTATGAGCCGGCGGCTCTGGCCGTGATTTCCTTCGCGATCACCTGGATCTGCATGGGCTTTATCCAGCTCATCACCCGGTTTTCCAAACATACAAAAGCACAAAGATAACGGGGCATAGGGCGCATGGCCTTTCTTGAGATTGAACATCTGGAAAAATCCTTCGGCCCGAACCGGGTGGTGAAGGACTTCAACCTGAGCATTCAGAAGGGTGAGTTCATCTCGCTTCTGGGGCCTTCGGGGTGTGGCAAGACCACGGTGCTGCGTATGGTGGCGGGGTTCGAGACGCCGACATCGGGGGCGATCCATATTGATGGCAAGGACGTGGTGCCGCTGCGCCCGAACCAGCGCAAGATCGGCATGATGTTTCAGGCCTATGCGCTGTTCCCCAACCTGACGGTGGCGCAGAACGTGGCGTTCGGGCTGAAGGTCGCGGGCGTGGACAAGGGCAAAAGCGCAGAGCGGGTACAGGAGATGCTGTCGCTGATCGGCCTGCCGGAGCTTGGCAACCGCTATCCGTTCCAGTTGTCGGGCGGCCAGCAGCAGCGGGTGGCTCTGGCGCGGGCGCTGGCGGTGCAACCGCGCGTGCTCCTTCTGGACGAGCCATTGTCGGCGCTGGATGCAAAGATCCGGGTTTCCCTGCGCGAGGAGATGCGGGCGATTCAGCAACGGCTGGGGATCACCACGATTTTCGTGACACATGATCAGGAAGAGGCGCTCTCGATTTCCGACAGGGTGGTGGTGATGCATCAGGGCGTCGCCGACCAGATCGGCGCGCCGTTCGAGATCTACAATCGCCCCTCGACGCGGTTCGTGGCGAACTTCGTGGGCACGCTGAACGTGATCGAGGCCGATGTGATTGACGGTGCCGCGGGCAAGGTACGGTTTGCCGGGCAGGACATCGTGCTGGCGCAGCCGGTGGTCGGGACAAAGGTAACGCTGGCATCGCGTCCCGAGACGATCCGTCTGGGGCTGCACGCCGAGCGGGAGACACATCTGAAGGCCAAGATCACCGAGGTGCATTTCCTTGGATCGGTCATTCGCATCCGCGCCAATGTCGCGGGCTCGATTCTGGCGTTCGACACGTTCAACACGTCTGACGCTCCGCCACCGAAGGTGGGCGACGAGGTCGACCTGTCGCTGGCCGGGCGCGACCTGCTGGTTATCAGAGACTGACGGAAACGACGCGGCAAAGCGTCGGTCCCGTGGGAGAAGAAAGCCATGCCCGCCCCGATCCTGTCGAAAACAGGGGGGCGGGCATGTCGTTTCGGGTGAGCCATGCGCAGGGCGCGGCACTGGTGTTTGCGGCGGGGTTCGTCTGGTCACTGAACGGGTTGGCGCTGCGGTTAGTCGGCGAGGCCGGGACATGGCAGGTGCTGTTCTATCGGTCGGTGGGCATGGTGCCGGTGCTGTTCCTGTGGGTGGCCTTCACCTCGGGCGGCAAGCCGTGGCAGACGATCCGTTCGGCAGGGATGGCCGGGGTCATCGGCGGGCTGGGGCTGGTCTTTGCCTTTGCCGGGGCGATCTACTCGATGCAGGTCACCAGCATTGCCAACGCGGTGTTTCTGTTTGCGGCGGCACCTCTGATGACGGCGGCAATGGCGCGGCCGTTGCTGGGCGAATATGTGCGGCCCGTCACCTGGGTAGCGATAGCGATTGCCGCCGTGGGGATTTTCCTGATGGTGCGGCAGGGGCTGGCTTTGGGTGCGGGGATGGGCAATTTTGCGGCTCTGGCCTCGGCGGCGGGGTTTTCGGCCTTTACGCTCAGCCTGCGGCGGGCGCACCTGACGGACATGACGCCTGCGGTGTTGATCGGGGCAAGCCTTGCCATCGTCGTGTCGGCGCTGGTGATCTGGCTGAGGGCGGAAAGCTTCGCCCTGCCCCTGCGCGGTTGGGGAATTGCCGTCCTGATGGGAGCAATATTGCTGGCGGGGGGCATGGCATTGTTCACGACCGGCGCGCGGGTGGTTCCGGCGGCCGAGGTGGGGCTATTGTCGCTGATCGAGGTGATGCTGGGGCCGGTGTGGGTTTGGCTGATCCTGAACGAGACGGCAAGCCGGGATACGCTGATCGGCGGCGCGGTACTGTTGGCGGCCATCGTCCTGAACACGATTGCGGGCGCAGGCGCACGACGCGAGGCGAGATCGACCTGACGGCTGGGCGAGGCAATCCCTGAAAGCGACTTGCGCGGGGAGCGCGAAGGCTATTTGCCGCGCCGGAACATTCGGGCGCGGGCGTAAAGCTCTTCGAGTCTGCGCATGCGGGACTGGGTTTCATCCCATGTCAGGTTTTCGACGGCGGCAAGCAAGGTTTCCATCAAGACCTGAATGGCCACGGTCGAATCCCATGCTGACGGCGCTTCGACATGTGCCGAAAGCCGGTAGCGGGCGTGGGCAGCAGCGGGCGAAACCCACTGGTCGGTGATCAGCACCACCTCCGCGCCTTGATCGGCGGCGATCTCCACCACCTGAAGGACGTTGTTTTCATAACGGCGAATGTCGAGCGCCAGAAGCACGTCGCCCTTTTCCATGTCGATCAGCGCCGGAGGCCATGCGCTGGAGGTTTCCGAGATCAGCGTGACGTTCTGGCGGATGACCTTCATGTGGGTGACGAAATAGTCGGCGATTGAGTGGGTGATGCGGCCGCCCATCGCGTAGATCTTGCGGTTGCCGTCGGCCATGAGGCCGGCGATCTGGTCGAACTCGGCATGGTCGATCTGGCTGAAGGTGGCTTGCAGGTTGCCAAGAACCGCATCGGCAAAGCGGTTGAGAATGTGGGTGTCGGGAACGCCGCCTGTCCAGCGGTCGTGCTTCATCAGCGGCGAGATCAGCCTCTCCTCGACTTCGGATCGCACGATGGACTGGAAATCGGGGTAGCCCTTGTAGCCGAGCTTCTGGACCAGCCGGACGACCGTGGGGGTCGAAACCTCGGCCCCTTTGGCGAGCGCGGTGATCGAGCCCAGCGCGGCCACCGGATAGTTCCGCGTGATGTGGCTGGCCAGTTGCCGTTCGGCCCGCGTGAGCTGGTCGAAGGAGGCGCGGATCTGTTGTTCTATCGTGCGTTTGGCTGCCGCCACGGTTGCGCCCTTTCAAACAGTCATTGGCCTTGCAGAAAAGATCGTAACAGAAAAAACAAATCAGGAAACATCTTGACAGTCTGCAACCGACATATGAGCGTACATAGCACATTCTGGAGGGGGTTCGAGGCGAATGGCCCGTGCAGCAAGCATGGACGATCCGGTTTTCACTATGGAGAACCGGGACGGCGCGAGCAACATCTTGCTCGTGTGCGAACATGCTTCCAATCACTTTCCAAAGGCTTTCGGCACGCTTGGGCTGGGTGCCGCCGACAGGCAGGCGCATATTGCGTGGGATCCGGGTGCGCTTGGGCTGGCGAAGGGGCTGGCGGCGCGGCTGGATGCGGGACTTTTCCACGCCAATGTGACGCGGCTGATCTATGATCTGAACCGTCCGCCGAATGCCGCAGGCTCTATGCCTGCCAAGAGCGAAGTCTATGAGATTCCGGGCAATGCTGCCATTGGACCAGCCGAGCGGCTGGCGCGGACCGAGGCGGTTTACCTGCCCTTCCACGGCGCGCTCCATGCCGAGATCGCGCGACGGATCGCGCTGGGCCGCCCGCCGGTGATCGTGACGATCCATTCCTTCACGCCCGTCTATTTCGGCAAGAAACGCGCGGTCGAGTTCGGCGTGATCCATGATGCCGACCCTTCCTATGCGCTTGCCGTCGTGCAGGCCGCAAAGGCTGCCGGTGGCTTGAAGACCGAGTTGAATGAACCCTATTCTGCGGCAGATCAGGTGACCCATACGTTGCGCCTGCAGGCGACACCCTATGGGCTGACCAATGTGATGCTGGAGATTCGCAATGACCTGATTGCGACGCCACAGGCCGAACAGGCGATGGCGGATAAACTGGCCCCGGTTCTGCGCAGCGCGCTGAGCGAATTGCAGCGGGGCCGACACCGAGAAGAGCTGCGAGCGACTTAAAGACTCACAGACATACATGCGGGCCAACAGACGCCACAGAGCGCTTTGGCCGCGCCATAACGGGAGAGACAAATGGCTGGAAATCTGACACTCGACGGGCTGCGCAAGGCCGTCAAGGCGGGCGAAATCGATACGGTGCTGGTGGCTGGCGTCGACATGCAGGGCCGTATGATGGGCAAGCGCTTCCATGCGCAGTTCTTCGTGGACAGCGGCTGGGAAGAGACGCACTGCTGCAACTACCTGTTGGCCGTGGACATGGAGATGAACACGGTGCCGGGCTACAAGTCGTCGAGCTGGGAAAAGGGCTATGGCGACTATGTGATGAAACCCGACATGTCGACGCTGCGGGTGACGCCGTGGCTGCCGGCGACCGCACTGGTCCTGTGCGACCTGCTTGATCACCACACGCATGAGCTGGTGCCGCACGCTCCGCGGTCGGTCCTGAAGCGGCAGGTGGAACGCGCCCGCGCCATGGGCTTTGAGCCGATGATGGCAACGGAGCTGGAGTTCTATCTGTTCGAGAACAGCTATGAAGGGCTGCGCGACAGCAACTTCACCGGGTTGCGCCCGATCAGCGCCTATAACGAGGATTACCACATCTTCCAGACCACCAAGGAAGAAGACGTGATGCGCGCCGTGCGTAACGGGCTTTATGGCGCGGGCATTCCGGTCGAGAATTCCAAGGGCGAGGCGGACAGCGGGCAGGAAGAGATCAACTATCGCTATTCCGATGCGCTGGACACCGCAGACAACCATACGATCGTCAAGGCGGGCGTGAAGGAGATCGCCTGGTCGAAGGGCAAGTCGGTGACGTTCATGGCCAAGTACGACACCAAGAAGGCCGGGTCGTCGAGCCACATCCACCAGTCGCTGTGGACCAAGGACGGCAAGCCGGTGTTTGCCGACAAGGCCGACGAGCATGGCATGTCGCAGACGATGAAGCACTTCCTTGCCGGGCAGTTGACCCATGCGCGCGACATCACCGCGTTCCTTGCGCCCTATGTGAACAGCTACAAGCGGTTCTGCATCGGGCTGTTTGCGCCGACGAAGGCCGTGTGGTCTGCCGACAACCGGACTGCCGGTTTCCGCATCTGCGGTGAGCATACCAAGGCAGTGCGGGTGGAATGTCGCATTCCCGGTTCCGACGTGAACCCCTATCTTGCCTGTGCGGCGCTTCTGGCGGCCGGGTTGGATGGAATCGAGAAGAAGATGGAGCTGGAGCCGGAACTTTCGGGTGACATGTACAGCGCCAAGGGTATCCGCGAGATTCCGCATACGCTGCGCGAGGCGGCCCAGCTTCTGACGGCATCGAAGATGCTGCGCGAAGCGTTCGGCGACGATGTGATCGACCATTATCACCACGCCTGCGAGTGGGAGATTTCGGAGACCGATCGCGTGGTTACCGACTTCGAGATCCAGCGGCTGCTGGAACGGGCATAAGATTGTCGGGTGGGGCTGCGGCCCCGCCCAGAGTTGCGATGGCGGGGCGAGCCCCGGTCTACGAAGGACGTGAGAGATGAAACCAATTCAATTGATTAGCCCGGTCGACGGGTCGGTCTATGCCGAGCGGATGCCGCTGGAGGCTGCTGCTGCCGATGCGATGGTGGCGCGGGCCAAGGC
>JBATMT010000037.1:0-11155 GCA_049289975.1 Paracoccaceae bacterium
CATCCAAACAGGTCAAGCAACCCGACCTGCCCATCACCCGCCGCTTTGAGCCGTTATGTGCCGCAAATACCCCGAATTCCACGCAGGTCTTCTTGTTTCCCATGGGTCGCTATCTTAAAAGCAGCCCGATCATACGAAGGACTCTCGCGATGCTCGATCTCAGCTACGAAACCCCGAAGCCAAAGGTCATCCACGGCGCCAAGGAAGATTGGGAGCTGGTCATTGGCCTGGAAGTCCATGCGCAGGTCGCCTCAAAGGCCAAGCTGTTCTCCGGCGCTTCAACCGAATTCGGCTCCGAACCCAACTCGAACGTTGCCTTCGTTGACGCCGCCATGCCCGGAATGCTGCCGGTGATCAACGAATTCTGCGTAGCGCAGGCCGTCCGCACCGGGCTTGGGCTCAAGGCCCAGATCAATCTGATGTCGGCCTTCGACCGCAAGAACTACTTCTACCCTGACCTGCCACAGGGCTATCAGATCTCGCAGCTTTACCATCCCATCGTCGGCGAGGGCGAAGTGATCGTCGAAATGGGTCCGGGCATTGCCCGCCTTGTGCGGATCGAGCGCATCCACCTCGAACAAGACGCGGGCAAGTCGATCCACGATCTTGATCCCACCATGTCGTTCGTCGACCTGAACCGGACTGGCGTCGCGCTGATGGAAATCGTCTCGCGCCCCGATATCCGCGGGCCCGAGGAAGCCGCCGCCTATGTCGCGAAACTGCGCCAGATCATGCGCTATCTCGGGACCTGCGATGGCAACATGCAAAACGGCAACCTGCGCGCCGACGTCAACGTCTCGGTCTGCCGCCCCGGCGACTATGAGAGATATCAGGCGACTGGTGACCATTCCATCCTTGGAACACGCTGCGAAATCAAGAACATGAACTCGCTGCGCTTCATTCAGCAGGCCATCGAGTACGAGGCACGTCGCCAGATCGCCATCGTCGAGGACGGCGGCAAGGTGATTCAGGAAACCCGCCTCTATGACCCCGACAAGGGCGAAACCCGCTCGATGCGATCCAAGGAAGAGGCGCACGACTATCGCTATTTTCCCTGCCCCGACCTCCTGCCACTGGAGATCGAGCAGACGTGGGTCGATGACATCGCGGGCACCATGCCCGAACTGCCCGACGCCAAGAAAGCCCGCTTCGTGACCAGCTACGGCATGACCGACTACGACGCGGGCGTTCTGACCGCCGAAGCCGAGAACGCCGATTTCTACGAAACCGTTGCCAAGGGCCGTGATGGCAAACAGGCCGCCAACTGGGTGATCAACGAACTGTTCGGCCGCCTCAACAAGGAAGGCAAGTCCGTCGCGGAAAGCCCTGTAAACGCCGCACAACTCGGCGGTGTTCTCGACCTGATCGGTTCGGGCGAAATCTCAGGCAAGATGGCGAAAGACCTGTTCGAGATTCTTTGGACCGAAGGCGGCAATCCCGCCGAAATCGCCGCCGCGCGCGGCATGAAGCAGGTGACCGACACCGGCGCCATCGAAAAGGCGGTCGACGACCTGATCGCCGCCAACCCCGATCAGGTGGCCAAGGCCAAGGTCAACGCCAAGCTTGCTGGCTGGTTCACCGGGCAGGTGCTGAAAGCCACCGGCGGTAAGGCCAACCCTGCCGTGGTCAATGAACTGGTGGCACGGAAGCTCGGCCTCTGAGGGTCATGCCGGGTGGCCCCTGCGCCCCCTTCCAACAAAAACAAAAGGCGGCCCCGCAAGGAGCCGCCTTTTTAGTTGAATTTCAGATCGCTCAGACTGCAGCGCGACGCTTGCGGCGCAGACCAGCAAGTCCGCCCAGAGCTGCCAGAAGGCCAAAGCCAGCCGCCGGAACCGGAACCGCCGCGATGCTCACGTTGTCAAGGAAGCCGCCAACGCCGTTGGCCGAACCCAGAGCACCGAAGCCCAGATCATAGCTGCCACCGGCACCATGCACGTAGAACAGAGCCGTGATCTGCGTCCAGGTGCCCATCTTGGCACCGTTGACGCCCCACTTGGCCACGCCGTTCAGCAAGTTGCCAACGCTGTAAGAGATCGCGTTCGACGCTACGTTGGTGCTTTCCGGGCTGTACCAGAACGACAGCAGGTATGTACCAGCCGTCAGAGCAACCGACTGCGAGATGCTCGAATTACGACCGCCGTCGAGCGAGATGTAATAATCGCCATCCTGTGCATCGATCTTGGTCTGGTCGAAGTCAGAGTGGATTTCGATCCGGTTGCCCGACGTCGTCGTCCAGCCCTGCACACCCGTGTAGGTGTCCCAGCCCGGCGAGGTCGTGTTAAGCTCGGCGAAGGTCAGGTGCTTGCCCAGACCGGTCGCAGCGCCCGTGTTCCCAGCTTCAAAGCTGTTGTTGAACAGCGGTACCGTTACAGCGCCCGACTGCGTTGCAGCAAGTGCAGTAGCACCAGCAAGCGCCGCGCCGAGAAGATTCAGTTTCTTGCCCATCCCAGTTTACCTTTTCCTTTGCAGACACCACGACATGGAAGACCGCAGACTCTTGGCCTTCTTCTTGGTTAACTGGGCTAGGGGGCAAAAAAGGCCAATTTGGGGCAGAACTATGAAAGCTCCGCCGCAATTGGTTTTTTTGGCCGGGGTGATTCAGATTCGCTGTAAAAAGACGAAAAGGCGGCATCGCGCCGCCCCTTCTTTTAGCATGGAGCCCAGGCGCTCAGGCTTTGCGGCGCCGACGAACAGCAGCCAAACCGCCCAGTGCAGCCATCAGGCCGAATCCGGCGGCTGGCAGCGGAACCGGTGCAACCGAAACGTTGTCGATCAGGCCGCCGTAGGTGTCGTTCGTGCCAACTGCCGCGAACTGGAGCTTGTAGTTGCCCGCTTTCACGACATCGAACAGCGTCTTGATCTGAATCCAGGTGCCGACGTTTGCGCCGACCGGCACGCCGTTCTTCACCTTGCCGCCAGCAATCGTGCCAATGGCATATTCAATGCCGTTTGTGGCCGGATCTGACGTGCGCGGGCTGTACCAGAAGGACAGCAGGTACTTGCCAACACCCAGCGAAAGCGTCTGCGCCATCGACGAGTTGCTGTTGCTGTCCAGCTCTACATAGTGTGTGCCGTCCTGCGCATCGATGGTGTCCAACGTACGGTTGGACTGAACCTCGATCCCCGAACCCGACGTCGTCGTCCAACCATTGATCGCGGTCCAGCGATCCCAGCTCGGGCCGCTATTGTTGAGATTGCCGAACAGGGCGCCGTTGTTGAGGCCAGCCGTGTTGCCC
This sequence comes from Paracoccaceae bacterium, assembly GCA_049289975.1. Taxonomy (GTDB): domain Bacteria; phylum Pseudomonadota; class Alphaproteobacteria; order Rhodobacterales; family Rhodobacteraceae; genus TMP-24. The sequence continues at coordinate 3,237 of JBATMT010000037.1, forward strand.
GGAACGCCAGTTTCGAAACTGCCGTTCACGACGATACTTGCCGCGGAGGCAGGCATTGCAACCGCTGCAGCCAAAGCCGCAGCAGCTGCAACGCGCGCAAGAATACCAATCGGTGAAACCTTCACTTACAATTCCTTTTCTTCTGAAAATGGCTTCGACGAAACTGCCGTGGAGACGCCGGAAATCCGACGCTCCTGAGTGAATCATGTCTACATTGTGGCAACGCCTCAATATAGCCACATTGCCGGAACTGACTGTTTCGGGATCGGGCCGTGCAGGGATTGTCTTGCTGATGAAAATTGGCGGCGGACCGCCACGCAGTCAGAGTCGGTGCCGCCTATTGTTGCGCAGGACTGCCGGAAACAGGCCCGGAATCAGCAAAACTGCCGCAAGGACAGTTTTCATGGCACAACTTCTAAGTGTGAGTGTCAGCCCCTGCGGCGGCGGCGCATCAGGCCAAGTCCACCGAGTGCGGCGAAAAGTCCGAAGCCCGAAGCAGGCAAGGGGACTGTTTCGATCGAGATATTGTCAATCAACCCGCCGTAGCCGTCACTGAGCCCGGTGGCCGCAAACGTCAGGTCGTAGTTGGCCTTCGACTTGATGCTGAACAGCGCCTTCACCTCGACCCAGACCCCGACGCGGGCACCGTTGACGCCATTCGAGACCTGTCCCGACACGATGCGCCCAAGGTTGTAGCTGATGCTGTTTGTCAGAGCCAAAGCCGTGCGCGGGCTGTACCAGAACGACAGCATGTATGTGCCTTGTTTCAGTTGAACCTTCTGGCTGATCGAGCTGTTCGCCGTGCTATCCAGTTCGATGTAATAGTCACCGTCCTGCGCATCGATCGTCGAGAGCGTCCGATCGGTCTGTACCTCGACACCGGGGCCTGAGACGTTCTTCCACTTGTCCACGGTCTTCCACACGTCCCAATTGGAGTTGGACGTCAGAAGCTGGCTATAGGTGACATGGTTGACCAGACCCTTGTTGCCGCCGGTGCTGTCTTCAAAGCTGCCATTCTCCAGGATCGGCTGGATCGTCTTTGCCCCAACCGGGGCGGCAAAGCCGAAGGCCGCCAGCAACAGGCTGAGCGCACAGAGAAACGTCGCAGGGCGAGAACAAGGCTTCACGTCGGGTTCCATCGTCGATTGTCGGCAGGCATGGGATACTTGCCAGACCAGTCTTAACTGAGAGTTACTTTCTGCCGTGCCGCTGCGGCATAGGTGGGTTCAGAATGTGGCAAGTTATGGGTTTCTCGGGGCAGACAGCTTGCAACGCAACGTCACAAACCACGCTCGACGCGCATCTGCCCCTTCCGAACGGCTCAGGAACCCGACATCGACACCTAGTTTCCGCAAGAATCCGCCAATCCTGCATCAGTCGCCGTTGCAATCCCGCGTCTTGCCACCATCTCCTCGACTCTGGCGGTGGAAGTGCTATTTGCAGCGCGCTACTGTAGCGGCGTTCTTCCTTATCGAGGCTTTCATGCACTACGAATACAAGGTCATTCCCGCTCCGCAACGCGGCGACAAGGTGCGCGGCGCACGCACAACGGAAGACCGTTTCGCCCAGACGCTGACTGCCACGATGAATGCCCACGCCCGCGACGGTTGGGAGTATGTCCGCTCCGAAACCCTGCCGTCGGAAGAACGCGCCGGCTTTACCAAAAGACGGACGGTCTATGTGAACCTTCTTGTATTCCGTCGGTCGGTATCGGAAGACGAAACCAGCACACAGCGTCTGGCCCTGACAGCCACTCCGGCCGCAAACGACGCTCCCCGCCTTCAGGTCGCACCCGAGGGGAACGCCCCGCGCCTTGGCCCGGCAACCGAGTAACCCTTCATTCGCCCTTCCGGGCTGGGTGAGACAACCACGGCCCGGTTTGGCCTGAATCACCCCTTTGCTCGGCCGGAAAGGCGAGTTTCGCCGACTGCCCACCGGAAGAACGCTCTTATTCGCCGTCAAGCGTCATTTTATCGCAGCCCCCCCTTCAAAGCCCCGCCAAAAGTCCTAAACTCGGCGACCCGAGTCGCATTGGCACAAAGCCGAGGATCGCATGACCAGAAACGACCCCTTTGGTTTCGACATATCGGCAGCCTCTGACAAGAAGCGCCGCACCAAGGGCAAACGCGGCATGTCCGGTGCCTTTGAAACCTCGACTCGCGCCTGCGACCATCGCGGTTGCGAACAAGCAGGACAGTACCGTGCGCCCAAATCGCCCGACACGCTGGACGACTATTTCTGGTTCTGCCGTGACCACGTGCGCGAGTATAATTTGAAGTGGAACTTCTTTCAGGGCGCGACAGAGGAAGAGTTCGAGAAATTCATCGACAAGGACCGTGTCTGGGGTCGTGAGACCAAGCCTTTCGGCAAGCGCGGCGACGAAGATCGCGCCTGGCAACGGTTGGGCGTTGAAGATCCGATGGAGATTCTCGGGGCAAACGCCACGCTCAACCCTGGCCGTGTGATGGGGCGCAAACTGCCCCCGACCGAGCGGCGCGCGATAGATATACTCGAGGCCAAGGATAGCTGGACCAAGCCCGAGATCCGCAAGCAGTACAAATCACTGGTCAAGGATCTGCACCCCGACATGAACGGCGGCGACCGCTCGGACGAGGACCGCCTGCAAGAGGTGGTCTGGGCGTGGGACCAGATCAAGGACAGCCGCAACTTCAAGGACTGACTGAAAGCCCTTCGGGGCTGTTCATCCGCCAAAACGGGAAACGGTCGACGCGAAAGGGCCAAATCGCGCCGACCGTACCGTGAGACCTCGGGCACGAACCCGTGGGCCCGTGCCCTTGGGCTCACTCGTCCGAAAGTGTCTTCATGAACGCCACAAGCTCGGCTTCTTCCGTGGCACTGAGCTTGAGATTGCCAAGCTCGTCCTTGTTCATCGTTTCGGCATATTCCGGCTCGGGCCAGCATCCCGCCAGCATTGCCTCGGCCTCACTTGCAAGCGGATCGGCACAGCGTGGCAGCCTGTCGCGCGTATTGTAAAAGTGCACGACCCCTTCCAGCGTCTTGAAATATCCGTTGTGCATGTAGGCCTTCGGACGTCCATCCTCGGCCTTCTTGGTCAGGTTGCGCAATGTCGGCACCTGCTGGCGGGCGAAGTTCTCCTTGGCGTAACTCGCATAAACCGGGTCGGTCGCCAGATAGCCGCCAAGTCCCGGATCGACCCACGTCTTGCCTTCAGCGTTCGCAGTCTGGGCGTAATAGGGGTTGTCGCGATTGCGCGGCACGCCAAGATTGTCGAACGTCCAGTCAGTGAACACCGCCGGACCGCCCTGCGTGTTGGCTCCCAGCACATGGCACGCCGCGCAGTTGCCCTTGTCCTCCGCCTTGAACAGGTCAAGGCCAGCGAGTTCTTCCGGGGTCAGCTCTGCCTCACCCTTCAGCCACTTGTCATAGCGTGACGAGAACCGGTTGACCTCGGTGCTCTGCTCATAGGCCGAAATCGACAAGGCGATCTTGCCGAACACATCGTCAATGGCCGCAGCCATGTCCTCATCAGGAATTTCGATCTTGGCGTCGGGGTCGGCGCAGGCGGCTTCAAGACCCTCGGGGAATGTGACGTCCGAGACTTCCTTGCCCCAGACATCTGCCATCTTCACCGGGTAGGCCGTGGCGTCCTTCGGGTTCAGCACCCGGTAGACCACGCACGCCGCCGACGGCATCGCCATCTCGGCCGGGTTCAGGAACGGCCCCTGCGCCTGATCCGCCACCGGCATCCCGAGCTTGCCGCCCGTCGCGCGCCCGTCAAGAAACGCTCCACCGACAAAGGTCACGTCACCATCATCAATGATGTGGCTAAGCACCGGCGAGAACGAAGCGTAGGAAACGCTGGGCGGCTTCCGGTTGCCAAACCGCCCGGACACCGCCCCTTCGATGACAGCGCCCTTGGCATTCAGATCACCATGTGACGAGGTGAAGCCCTGTGCCGGATCGTGACAGAACGAACAGGACTGCATGCCATTTTGCGAAAGATTTCCGTCGAAAAACAATGATTTGCCAAGCGCTGCAATTGGCGAAAGTTCATCGGCACCGGCGGGCAAAGCAGCCGCAAGGCTTGCAGCCATCGCCCAGAGATAATGTCTCATTCCCTCACCCTATATAGTTTATTTTTTTAGTGTGAATTTGATAGGAAGGTCGACTAAAAAAGTCAATATTGATTCCTGATAAAAAAAGTCGGGCGAAATGCGCGCAGGTGATCTGGCGCGAATGGGCGAAGCTTGGGGAAGAAATGGCGGGTGAAGGTGGCCAGTCCTAACGGGCCGTGTCGCGGATGAAGTCGAGCTTCAACAGCCACATCATCACCCGCTCGACCGCCAGAAGCGGCAATCCGGCCTGCGCAGCAACCTGATGGGCCGACAGCCCGGCCGCACCGCCGCTCTGAATCGTCTGCCACACCGAAGCGACATGCGCCGCGCTCTGGAACGGTCGCTGATGTGCCGCATAGCGGCGCAACTCATAGACATCCGCTGGCGAGGCCCGGCCCGTCTGGTCTGTTGGCCCATAGCGCTCGTCGCCAAAACCGCGCTGCTCGGTCGGGTAGTCCTTGAAGACCGACAGCGGCGACGGGAAGATCGGCAGTGCCCCGGCAAAGCAGACCTGTCCACGCCCGGCACGCCGCCGTGCCGCCAACTCGGCCCACAGGTCCTGCATCTGCGGGATCACCGCCGCCCAGTCATACATCGTCCGCGCACGCGCCTTGCCCGCCTCGCCCATCCGCCGCCGCAGCGCGGGATCTTTGGCCAACTCAACGATCCGCTTGGTCAAAACCGGCACGTCGATCTGCGTCATTGCCGACAGCCGCGCGCTGAACTGCTGGTAGCCGTCAAGCCCCGTCGCATAGCGATATCCGTCCGAAACCGTGTGCGCTCCGGTCAAGGTCCGGGTCGGAACGCGGAAACCGACATCCTCGCTGACAGTGTCTTTCATCCCGTCCCAGTCCGACACCACCAGCGGCAGCCCCGCCGCCATCGCCTCAACCGGGGCAAGGCCGAAGGTCTCTTGAATATTGTCGATGGGAAACAGGAACATATCCGCTGCCGAAAGCGCCGCCTGACGTTCCCCTGCCACCGCGCCGTCAAGCCGGGTGTAGCCCACATCCGGCATTAGCCGCGCAGCACCTTCGTCAAACTGGTCGCCGCCCGGCATGTCCAGAAAGATGCCGCAGACGCACAGATGCAGCTTCTGGCGCTTCGGCAACTGCGAACGGGCCGCCTGCATCGCCAGATAAAGCGGCAGCGGATCGAATTTCACATCGGGGTTCAGCCGCGCAATGATCGTGCACAGCACGTCCTGCGGCCCCAGCCCCAGCCGCGCCCGCAGGCTTTCGCGCTTGGCCGGATCGGGCGCGAAATCGTCGCAGTGGACGCCCAGCGGAATGACCGGCAGTTGCAGCATCGGCGGCGCCTTGCCAAAGCGGGACACGGCGTAGCTGTCAATCATTTCCATCTGCGCCAGAACCGAGGCCCGCACCGCACGCGACGTACAGATCACCGCGTCCCATTCGGCACTCGGCCCCATCCTCAGATCATAAAGCCCCTGCATCACCTGCAAGGTCGCCGTCGTATGCGTCATCCCGCAGATCGAATAGGCCGACGAACCAAGGGGCGCCCGACGCCACAATTCCTGCACGAAATTCGGGCCGGAATAGAACATCGTTCCTACCGGCGCCATCCCGGCGGGCCGATAGCGCCACACGCAGCGCAACCGCCGATGTGGCCGAAGCTCCTGCCGAAGCACGCCCAGCGCCTGATTGTCGCTCTCCGCCGCCGTCAGCGCGACGAATTCGTCGACCTCGGCATGGCGGAAAAATCCTCTCAGGAAGGAATCCCCTGCAACGCGCCGACCGTTGATGCCCTTCTTGGCAGGCTCATACCCGTCGGCCGCATACCAGATGGCGGCGTTGCGGTCAGCGGGCGCGTTCACTTCTGTTCCATCCACAGCCACGGCGTCGGCCCCGACCGCCATTCCCACAGCGCAATCAAACGGTCCAGATCGCTGAATTCTTCCATCCAGTCCGGCAATAGATCACCGTCGATCTTGCGACCGATCCGCGTGATCTTGTGGGTCGCCGCGAACCGGGCTGCGATCTCGTCGGACAATCCCGGCCGAAAGCAATCATGCACCTCGGCCACTATATCCGCTTTCAAAAGCCCCGGCGCCTTGACCGGGTCAAGCAACTCGGCCTCCGCACCCTCGATATCGCAGATCACCACGCATCGTTCCGTCTCGCACAGCGCAAAGTCAGCATGGCTCATCGCACCGCCAACCTCGACCCGACTTCCAACCCCGTTTCTTTGCGCCAGTGCCGCGCACAGGACCCGCGCCTTCATATCCGTATCGCGCGCCATCACCCGCGCCTTCGGCATCCGCAGCGCCATTCCAACGGCGACATAGCCCTCGGCCGACCCCACATCGATCACCACAGGATAATCCCGCGCGATGATCTCCTCAAAGATCGGAGCCAGCCCCGCCTCATACGAGCCAAGAAGCCGCGCCGTGCGCGAGCCCTCCGACGCCGCCACCGCATAGTCCATCCCGGCAAACGGTCCGCCCAGAACCTTGTCGCCCGACCGCTTCTCGATCGTGTTGAACAGCAGTTGCGACCGCCACTTCGCCAGATAGCGCATTGCCGCAGCCAGCGTCGCCGCATCCGGCTCGCCCGCCAGAATCCGACGCACTTCGTCGGTGACAGAGCGGGTCAGCGGGCTTGCGGGTTTGGCCATAAGAAGGACACCGAATGGGACGAGGGGTCAGCATGACGCCCTCGCCTGCTTAGCGTCCTTTCACCGAACTGTCACGAAGCCACCAGCCTCAAGTCGCCACGAAGTTGAGCGCCAGCCCGTTCATGCAATAGCGTTTGCCCGTCGGCGCCGGACCGTCGTTGAAAACATGGCCCAGATGCCCGCCGCAGCGACGGCAATGCACTTCCGTCCGCTTGCCCAGCAAACCCCAGTCGGCCTTGGTTCCGATGGCATTTGGCAATGGATCATAAAACGACGGCCAGCCGGTGCCGCTGTCGAACTTCGTCGCCGACGCATAAAGTGGCAGCGCGCAGCCCGCACAATTGAACGTGCCTGCACGATGCTCGTCATTCAGCGGGCTGGTAAAGGCGCGCTCGGTATTCTCCTCACGCAACACACCAAACTGCGCAGGCGTCAGCAGCTTGCGCCACTCCGCCTCGGTGTGCGTAACCTCGAACGTTTCCTCGGCAACAACCCGTCCGGCGCCAAATCCAAGCACCGCCAGTCCGCCCCCGAGTCTCAGCAATCCCCTGCGCGTCATCATTCCCTCCACTCCATCAAATTGCATCTTGCCGGAAATACGCATCACCTGCGGTAAAAGTTGCGGGAGCGACCAAGGCCATTCCCGTGATGTCGGTTTTCGCCGATCTGCGAGGGGCTGCCCTTGCACCCCCCGGCAATCTCGTTCATGAAACAGAGGCTAAATCGTCCCGGGCCAGAAACCCGGCCTTGCTTACGGCGGACATAATGTTGGATCAGATCGCAAAACCCACTGAAGAAATCTCCGTGCGCGAGGTCTTCGGGATTGACACGGACATGAAGGTCAAGGGCTTTGCCGAACGCACCGACCGCGTGCCGGAAATCGACCCGACCTACAAGTTCGACCCTGACACCACGCTCGCGATCCTTGCAGGCTTTGCCTACAACCGCCGCGTCATGATCCAGGGCTATCACGGCACCGGCAAATCGACCCACATCGAGCAGGTTGCCGCGCACCTGAACTGGCCGTGCGTGCGCGTGAACCTCGACAGCCACATCAGCCGTATCGACCTGATCGGCAAGGACGCCATCAAGCTCCGTGACGGCAAGCAGGTCACCGAATTCCACGAAGGCATCTTGCCGTGGGCGCTGCGTAACCCCGTTGCCATCGTGTTCGACGAATACGAC
>JBATMT010000038.1:0-3311 GCA_049289975.1 Paracoccaceae bacterium
GTCTTGTGCGAGGTCGGCAAGAACTTCCGCATCGACTTGGAAGACTTTGCGCGGCGACTGGAAAATGACGGCATCGCCGCCGTCCTGATCAGCCACATGCGCGGTCACACCTCCGACATGAATGGCATCATGGCGCTGTGCGACGCCAAGGGCATACCGGTCATCGAAGACGCCGCCCATTCGCTTGGCACTGTTTGGAACGGGCGCAACATCGGTACCATCGGCAAGGTCGGCTGTTTCTCTTTCCAGTCCTACAAGCTGGTGAACGCCGGCGAAGGCGGTATCCTCGTCACCGACGATCCGGAACTCGCAGCACGCGCGGTGATCATGTCGGGCGCCTATGAACACAACTGGAAAAAGCATCCCGGCCTGCAAAACAGCTTCCATCACTGGCAAAACCGCCTGCCGCTTTACAACATGCGCATGCAAAACCTGTCTGCCGCCGTGATCCGCCCGCAGTTGCCGCTCGTCGCGGGCCGCGTCGCCTCGGGCCGTCGCAACCATAACTATGTGGCTGACCGACTGAACGGCTGCGACTGGTTCGATGTGCCGCCTGCCCTGCCACAAGAACAGCGCGCGCCTGACAGCCTGCAGTTCAATCTGGTCGGAGCGTGGACCGACGCCGAGGCGCGTTCGTTCCAGGATGCAGCCAAGGTGCGCGGCATCGCCGTGCAGATTTTCGGCCTCAGCCAGGACAACGCTCGCGCCTTCTGGAACTGGCAATTCCTTGGCGATCAGCCCGACATGCCGCAAACCCGTGCGATGCTGATGCGCGCCTGTGACTTGCGCCTTCCGGCCCGACTCCAGAAAGCCGACCTAGACTATATCGCGGACGCCCTTCTTTCTGCGGTGCGCGACGTGAAACAGTCGAAATCCTCAGCCGCCTGACCCGTCCCGGTTCATCCGGGAATGATCTTCAGCCCACCCTTCATCCAAGGATGTTCTGCCACGACCGGCGACACGATCATCTCCGCGATCATCACGCGCAGCTTTTCGGCGATCTGCCCCGGCATAGGCCCCAGAACACCCCGCCGCGCATAAAGCGCGATGCGGCGCGACGCCGGCGCAAACGGCAGCGGCTGCAAGGAAACCTTGTCGCGAAAGCGCTCTGCGTGAAGCACTCCCAACGGCGTCAGGATAGTCCAGCCCGAGCCGGCAGCCACCATTGCCATGATCGAATTATAGCTGTCGATCTCGAACCGATGCGGCAATCGCAGGTTCTGCCGGGCCAGCACATCGGCGATCTGCCGCCCCATGTGATGCCGCGCTGTATACAGGATCAACGGCAGGTCCGGGCTGGGCGGCACCGCTTCATAGCCTTTCGGCAAGACCGCCACCAAAGGCTCTTCGAGGATCATGTGAACCTCGGCCGACTCTGTGGCTCCACCCATGTCGGCGGCAACTACGATATCAAGCGCCCGCGCATCGAGTTGCTCATGCAGCCGGTGGCTGGCCCCGGTTTCCAGAAGGAACTGCGAGCCGGGCCATTCCTTGCCAAGGTCCGACAGAAGCCTTGGCGTGACCTCTGCCTCGAAATCCTCGATGAACCCCAATCGAAAGTTGGACAGGCCGGACAGTCCCGCCAGACCGATGGCAGCACGCGCGGCGGCGACTTCATTCACGATCGCCTGAGCATGATGCCGGAAGGTCATGCCCGCTGGCGTCATCGCCAGAGGCCGTGCGCTCCGATCAAACAGCATTGCACCAAGTGCCGCTTCCAACGCAGATATCTGCTGGCTGACTGCAGAGACCGACGCATTCAGCCGACGCGCCGCTGCCTGCATGCTGCCCTCTTCGGCAGCCGCGAGGAAGCTTTGCACAGCCCAAAGCGTGATACGGCCAGGCGCGTCAGTCATGGTTCAGGTGCAAGAAGCGGCGGATCAGAGTTTTGACAGCTTGGACTGAAGATCGGCCAACTGCTTCTTGATGGCAGCAAGATCGTCAGCATCGTGAGCCTTCGGCTTTTCCTTGGCGGGCGCACCGTCATCGTCTTCCGGTGCGGGACCGGACGTACCGCCAATCCCACCCATGAACGTCTTCAGGAACGCTTGCTGCTGGCGCTGAAGTGCCTCGAAGCCCGGCACCGAAACCATCGGGTTCGGCAGATGCGAAAACTGCTGCATCAGCTTTGATTGCCCATCACGCAGCATCTCGAAGCTTGCCGCCAGGAATTGCGGCACCACACTTTGCGCACTGGTCGCATAACTACGCACCAGATCAGTCAGTACATCAACGGGAAGAACGCTTTCACCGCGGCTTTCATGCTCGGCGATGATCTGCAAAAGATACTGACGGGTAAGATCGTCACCGGTCTTCAGGTCAACAATCTGCACATCGCGCCCGTCGCGTATGAACGCGGCAATATCCTCAAGCGTCACATAGTCGCTGGTTTCGGTATTGTAGAGGCGGCGGCTGGCATAGCGTTTGATCAGCAGCGGCTTTGCTTCATCGGCCATGCGGTCCTCCCAAGGCTTTTGGCATTGCAGCGAGACTAATCTCGCTGCGCAGCAAAAGACAACAAAAAGAAAAGGCGGACCTTGCGGGTCCGCCTGATCTACCGTCCGACAGGGAGGAGGTCGGAGGCTGAATTACTTAGCAGCTTGAGCCGCTTTTTTCGCAGCAGCGGTCACTTCGGTGGTGGCTTTCTGCACGGCAGCAGAAACGTCTTCCGAAGCGGTTTTGCCAGCGGCGAGCATCAGTTCGACGGTGTCCATCTGAACTTTTTTCGCAACTTCAGCGAAAGCAGCAAGGTTTTCAGCAGCCATTTCGGCAGCAGCCGAAGCGAAGTCGCTGAAGGCTTTGGTGTAGTCAGCCGGCTCTTCTTTGACTTTGGCCAGCGAGCCAAACTTGCCGAGCGTATCTTTCGCCCACTTGGACGAGATCTCGTTCGACTTCTCAGCAGCTTCCAGAGCCACTTTAGCCATTTTTTCGCCAAGCGCAGCGGTGGTTTTGAATGCGCCCTGAACCGAGGCCGCATCAACCGGGAACGACGACATCATGTCTTGCATGACTTTGGTGATGTCTTGGGTCTTTGCCATTTTCTATTCTCCTGATGATCGGGCCGAGCCCGTCTTTTCTATGACCAACATATACATTCTGCGCTGCAGCATTTCAAGAGGAATTGCTGCAGCGCAGAATAATTTCTATCGGACGCAGGTATCAGGCGTTTGGCACTTCCGTGACATATGTACCGGGCGCAGCCGCCAGCGGCTTGTGGTCACGGTCACCGGGTTCGCGGGCGGGGACCATCTTGCCGGACCGTTCCGAAAGCCAATTGCTCCAGAACGGCCACCAGCTGCCCTTGGTGAAGC
>JBATMT010000039.1:0-8485 GCA_049289975.1 Paracoccaceae bacterium
CGTCGATCGCTACGGGGTCATAGGGGGCTAAGAACGGCGCCAGAAGTGCGACGACGATAAAGAAAGTAACCAAAATGGCGCCCAGGAACCCGAACGCGTCTCTGCGAAGCAATCCCCACAAGTTCGGGCCGGTGGTGATTATCAGATTATCCACGGAAGGCATCGCGCACCCTCGGGTCGAGCTTGGCAATCAGTAGATCAGCCGCAGTAACGATGAAGAGATAGAAAGCTGTCATGAAGAGCACCGTTCCCATCACAACAGGGAAGTTCCGTTTCTGCACAGCTGTCGTCATCAGGGTGCCAATGCCCGGGCGTGAGAAAACCGCCTCGACAAACACCGCACTTGATAGGATTGAGCCAAAACCTACGGCAACAATTGCAATGGTAGGGATGATGGCGATGCGAAGTGCGTACCTGGTCACGATCGTTCTTTCGGGAAGGCCGAATGCCCGCGCCGTGCGAATATGTGGCGCCTCCATGACCTCGAGCATGGACGCCCGAACCAAGCGGGCAAGGTAGCCTGTCCAAGTTAATCCGATAGCGAGCGACGGCAAGACGACGGCACGGATCTGGCTGGCAATATCACCTCTTGTGCCGGCTCCAATGGCTGGAAACCAACCGAGCCAGACTGCGAAAATGAGCAGCGAGTAAATCGCTATCACAAACGATGGCACTGATATGAAGCTGACCGACACAAGTCCAAGCACGCGATCGACGAAGCTGTCCCGCCAAACAACAGCGACGCACCCAAGCGCGATTCCCGACACCAGTGCCCAAGCCATTGCAATGAAACCAAGAAAGAGCGTGTTTGGAAATGACTCGAGGATCATGTCGGTAACTGGGCGGTTCGACCAGACATCGTAGCCAAGGTTGCCAGTCAATGCGTTCCGAAAGAAGTTGAATATTTGCACGAGAATAGGCTCGTTAAGCCCCATTCTTTCCGCCAGTGCAGCTTTGAGTGCAGGCGATGCCCTTGGACCCAATGCTACGCTTGCCGGATCACCTGGAACCAGGAAGACCATTGCGTACATGGCGGTCATGACCACGAAAAGGATCAAGACGGCGAGACCAATCCTTTTGACCGCGTAGCTTAGCATCCTTGCGCCAGTCTTGGAGAGTGATCACAAATGGTCACGAGGGAACCTTTCGTGCCAAGAGCGGGAAAATGCTTGCTCGCCATTCTCCGAAATCCGCAATTCCATTTGCACGATGAAATGGGTTGCATCACAAGTCAGGCTTCCCTTGCTTTCGTGGCCGAACACACCGTCTGGGCGTTCAATTCGCACGGCAAACTCTGTGTCGCAGCGTGCCGATAGCGGATTTCCATCAGTGACGGTGTATCTGGACAGACCCGTCGCGACAACTTTTCGCCCAATATCAGTCATTTCCGTATTGTATGTATAGCGCGGAAAATCGACGGTCATTTGACCCGTCAACAAGTCTCGATAAACCGAACGTTGAGCGACCGCGACGATTGGGTGCTCCACTGTTGGAGTGGGGGGAGCGCAAACGGCAGGATCGAATGGCCGCAACGCTTCATCGGCTGTGTCGACGGGACGCGCTGGCAAAACCAGGTAGCTTTCACCTAGGCCTACGCTCACTGTCGCAAGTTCAGGTGACGGCCAGGCGATAGGCCAATATGTCGTGGAAATTGAAACAGCAATTCTATGACCTGGTGGAAATGCATGTGCGATATCGTCTAGGTCAACAATCGCATCCGTCCAGTTTCCAGGCACGAGCGCTATAGGATATTCATGGCCTTGTCGGTGAGTCAGGTTAAGCAACCCAACGGTTACCCTAGTTGACGAGCCGTCTGGTGCCACGTCATTCAGCCGAACGGCAACCAGTGCATGGGGTTTGTCTGACGAAAAACGTAGATGGAGTTGAGGGGCACCGAGTATTTCGGTCCGTTCTTCTAGTGGCTCGCTTACAAAAAGGAGTGACCCTCCATCATCTTCTCGTTGGTCGGTCGCCCAATCTGCTGCATCGCCATAGCGGCCAACTTCTCCCGCCGTGAGCCCGACCCATAGGGGCGAACATATTGTCGCAACCCCGCCGGCTGACGTTGCAGAGGCTAGCTGGCCGCTCCGCCCAAGAAACAATTTTTGGTTCTGTATCCTTGGACTTGGCCAAGTGCTCTCGGCAACCCAACGCCCAGGGCGGTGTTTGTAACACGTCTGAGGCGACACGCTCTCCTGCATCCAGACCCGATACATGGGTTCATTCATGATCCCGGTATCCAGGTCTTTCATCCAGTAATCACACCACCTTAGTACTTCCTGAAGCCATCCGATTGCTGGTTCGACCGTTACATCATAGGGGAACGAATGCGCCCAAGGACCGATGAGCCCAAGTTTTGGCCCGGACAGGTTTGCCAAGAGGCGAGGCACACTTTCAGAGTAGTTATCCGCCCATCCCGAAACAGCATATACAGGTATCTTTATCCTCGAGAAGTCTTCGCAGACTGATCCCTGCTTCCAGTAATCGTCCCGTCGCTGATGCTTGAGCCATGTCAGGATCCATGGTTCGTTTGCCTCCATTCTGGCTTGCCAAAGTTGCCGCCAGTCCTCGCCGACAATTTCGGGATCGGGAGCCAGGTCTTGATGGGCGAACATGGTGGATGACCAGTCAAAATTGTCTTTTGACAGGCAACCGCCAACCCAATGTATGTCGGTGGCATACCGGTCATCTGTTGAGCCAACCGTAATGATGGTTCTTAGCGCTGGTGGCTGAAGGGCCGCAATCTGTAGGCCGTTGAACCCGCCCCAAGAAATCCCGATCATTCCAACTTGCCCATCGCACCAGTCTTGATCTGCGATCCAGGCGATAGCATCAACGCCGTCTCGTTGCTCGACGGGTGAGTACTCGTCGTCGATCAGACCTTCGCTATCTCCTGTTCCCCGAATATCAAGGCGAATGCAGGCATAGCCATGGCCAGCCAAGTAATGGTGCATTTGCTCGTCGCGACTGCGCGTTCCATCGCGCTTCCGATAAGGAAGATACTCCAGGATAGCAGGAGTTTGCCCCGCGCTTTCTGGTAACCAAGCTTTTGCCGCCAGCAAACATCCATCAGGCAACGGAATCTTGAGGTCTTCGATAACCCGCACCTTGAAAGGAAAGTCCGTAGTGACAGTGACCATTCGCATCTCCTTGTTGAACGATCATGCAATAAGGCTTCGATGGCAGTCAACTCTATTGTTTGTCACTCTTGACGGTCGCTCAAATCTCTCTTTACTATACACTTGTTCAACAAGGAGGGGCCGATGCCGCGCAATCCGCGTTTTGACGTTTTGTTCGAGCCTGTTCGCATTGGGCCAAAGGTTGCAAAGAACCGATTCTTTCAGGTTCCTCACGCAAGTGGCATGACCAATGCCGCTCCGCACGTCAGAGCAGCCTTCAGGGGAATGAAGGCAGAAGGGGGATGGGGCGTCGTCTGTACTGGTGCGGCCTCGATTGATCCAACTTCAGATGACAGCCCATTCCCCTGCGCAACGATCTGGGATGCCGCGGATGTACGCTCACATGCACTCATGACCGATGCAGTTCACGCACATGGCGCTTTGGCGGGAATAGAACTTTGGCATGGCGGTGCCGCTGCAATGAATCGCACGACGAGACTGCCTGGCTTGTCACCATCAGGCATACCTTGGATGGCGACACACGTGCCATTCATGTCGTCTGCACGTCCCAAAATTATGGATACAGCGGACATTCGCGATCTTGTTCGATGGCACAGGGACGCCGCGGTGCGAGCGGAACAGGCCGGATTCGACATACTCTACGTCTATGCGGGCATGGGCTATCTTCCTTATCAGTTCCTCATGTCTGACTACAATCATCGGACCGACGCTTATGGCGGGTCAGTCAGAAACCGGGTTCGATTGGTTGAAGAATTGATAGACACGGTACGAGAAGCTACGCATGGCCGGTGCGCTGTTGCGCTGCGGCTGTCCATGCAGGAACTGAGGACGAGACCTTCCGAGGTTGCCCCCTCGGAAGGGCACGAAGTGATTGGCCTTCTTCGGGAAGCGCCTGACCTTTTTGATGTAAAAATGGACTATTCTGCGACCGATTGTGCAGCCAGTCGTTTCACGCCAGAGGGCAGTCACGAGCCATTTATTGATTTTGTCCGCACACTTACTGATAAGCCTGTGGTGGGTGTCGGGCGGTTCACGTCACCGGACACCATGGTTTCGATGGTCAAACGGGGTGTTCTCGACTTCATCGGAGGCGCCAGACCGTCAATTGCGGACCCATTCTTACCGCAAAAGATTGATGAAGGTCGCGAAGAGGACATTCGGGAGTGCATTGGTTGCAACATCTGCATCTCGTCTTGGCATGATGGGGTATGGGTGCGCTGTACCCAGAACCCGACCGCAGGTGAGGAATGGCGGCGCGGATGGCATCCGGAGAAACTGCCGAAAGACGGCGCCGGCAAAGTCCTTGTGGTCGGTGGAGGACCGGCCGGACTTGAGGCTGCGCTACGATTGGGTCAACGCGGATTTGACGTGGCATTGGCAGACAAAGCAGGGGATTTTGGGGGCCGACTGGTATGGGAAACGCAATTGCCTGGGCTGCGGACCTGGAACCGCGTGGCTGACTATCGTCTTGGACAGCTTAGGAAAATGCCCAACGTCTCTCTTTTCCCTGCAAGCGAGCTGTCAGCACAAGATGTTGCAGAGTTTGGCGCCGACCATGTTGTCGTGGCAACTGGCGCTCGCTGGCTGAAGCGGCTGTGTGGGAGCAATGAGCTGCCGTCGGAAGATATCGACGGACCACACATATATACACCTGATGACCTTGCACGAGGCAAGGTACCAGAAGGGCCCGTAGTCGTTTTCGACTTTGACAATTATTATCTTGGGTCAGCGATTTCTGAGGGACTGGCACAGCGCGGTCTTGAGGTTCACTATGTCACGACTGCCGGATCGGCTTCTGCGTGGTCGTTCATGACAAATGAACAGCCGCTGATCCATCAAGCGCTTGCGCAGCGGGGCATTTCCTACCGAACCTTGCAGATAGTAACGGGCTTTGATGGGCAGAGAGTCAAACTCGCACAAATATTCTCTGGCGACCCCAGCGATATCGCCGCTAAGTCGCTGGTCATCGTTGGTCAGCGGCAAGGTGGCAGTGCGCTCTATGATGAACTTACAAACTTGCCGGTGAATGCCGCTGCGCTCAAATCGATCAATCTTACAGGGGATGCAAATGCTCCCGGTGCAATCGCCCACGCGGTGTGGCAAGGACACAGGACAGCAAGAGAGATCGGCCTGAAACCCGAAGAGATTAGGATTGGCCGCGACGCTCCATTCGCACCCCGTGATTTTGCTGACGCAGCATCAAGATCATGAGGAGAGAAAGCTCAGGTCGTCGGCACGTAGGCCGTTCCTCCCGTCCGGCGGGTCAAGTTTTGCAACAACATTTTGGGCAGGTTCAACGCAGCTACGCACCGATAGAAGTCATTTCTGCAGATCAGGTTTCAGCAATTCACGCCGCGGCTCTAGAGGTCCTTGCCGTAGTCGGAATGCGTGTTCTGGACAGTACCGCGCGCGCTTACTTTTCTACGGCCGGGGCAAATGTGCAGGATGATGTTGTCTATCTTGATCCCGCTATGGTGGCGGAACGACTCGCGACAGTACCGCCCAGTTTTTCGTTGCGTGCGCGAAACCGCACGAGAGACTTGCAGCTTGGCGGGCAGAACTTTGTTTACGCTTCGGTGGGCGGACCGGCGTATGTCATGGACATCGACCACGGCAGGAGAGCGGGCACATTTGACGAAATGTGCGATTATTTGCGCCTTATTCAGGCATTGAATGTTGTACATCAGGAAGGCGGTGGTCCGTTTGAACCCTTGGACCTGCCTGCGAACACCAGACATCTTGATATTTATCTGGCACAGATAAAGCTCTTGGACAAAAGCTGGCAAACTCAGACACTGGGAAGGTCACGGACCATGGACGGCCTGGAAATGGCGGCCATAGCCTTTGGCGTCTCTCTGGATTCGATGATCGCTGAGCCAGCACTTTTGGGTATCATAAATACAAACTCGCCACTTCAGATTGATAGTCCGATGGCAGAGGGTCTGATCACTCTGGCAGAGTTCGGACAGGTCAACGTCATCACGCCATTCACTTTGGCGGGCGCAATGGCCCCGATCACCATAGCAGGAGCTCTGGTTCAACAGCACGCAGAAGCTATGGCAGGCATAGTTCTGACGCAGATCGTAAGGCCGGGCGTTCCCGTGATGTACGGTGGCTTCACCTCGAATGTTGATATGCGGTCAGGAGCCCCTGCGTTTGGCACGCCGGAATATACCAAGGCTGCGCAAGTTTCGGGGCAACTGGCGCGCCATATTGGCGTACCTTTCCGATCTTCCAATGTAACAGCGGCAAACGAAGTGGACGCGCAGGCGGCATACGAATCTGAAATGGCGCTCTGGGGCTCGGTCATGGGTGGTGCCCATCTTGTCGAACATGCTGCCGGATGGAGGCATGGGGGACTGACGGCCAGCTTCGAAAAACTCATTCTTGATGCCGAGATGCTTCAGATGATGCAGGCCTATCTTGAACCTCTCGATACATCGCCAGAATCGTTGGCGGTGTCAGCAATAGGTGATGTAGGCCACGGAGGGCATTTCTTTGGGACCAGCCACACACTCGAGCGCTATGAGACCGCGTTTTACGCGCCTCTGATTTCCAACTGGGACAATTATCCAACTTGGCAGGAACGCGGTGGAATTGATGCGCGACAGCGAGCGAATTCAGTGTGGAAACAAATCCTGGCCGAGCATGATGATCCTACGATCGACAAAGGTGTTGTCGAAGAGTTGGAGGGCTATGTTGCCAAGCGTAAGGCTGAAGGCGGTTCTCCGATGAATTAATGCGCTGGGCAAATCAACGTCGGCCCCTCTGTGCTCTGCCACTGGAACAAATCCTCATCCGCCGTTCAGGGCACTCTGCTGTTGCCAGCGGTCGATGATATGCAAGTGGGACACAACTTGATCCGGAAATTTTGGCTGCGAATTGGCTGAACTACGAGCGCCTCGGCGGCACTTGCAGCTTTAACAGGAAATGAAGGTCAACAGAGATTTACCATGATTGGCAGGCGACGTGTCTGCCTGTTCAGTTGCCAGCGCAACGTCGGTCGGATCTGTTAGTCTGTCGGATCGATCAGGTGAACTCCGCCAAGGGTCGATGCAGTACCTGCAAGGCACTACCGACTTCGCCAGCCATCGATTTCAGGACTGTCTCGCCCATGGCTCGACCTGCATTTCGCAAATCTTCAAACACCGTGTCTATGTGTGGTCTCAGGAGGCCAAAAATTTCCGAAGCTCGTTTGGCAAAAACATCAATGTCGGTGCCATACCGCATACCCGAGTCCGTTATGGCTGCCAATGTGCTCACCGCTGCGACCTCGCCCACGCAGATTATACCATCTGGTCGATCAGCTGAGTCAAAGCGTCGCCTCAACCAAGCTACCGTTTCGGCTGGTGGCGCATCAATCGTTATTGTGTCTGGGATCTCACAGAGTATGCCAAGTTCCTCGGCCGCTTGCATTGCGCCGTTGCGTAAGTGAGTGGAAAAGCAGAAACGCTTTGGCGGCAAGATAAAGAGAATTCTCTTGCGGCCCTTCGACGCAAGGCGGCGCATCGCCATTTGGGCAAAGGCGTCATTGTCAAAATCGACGTAGGGATGTGCTATTCCAAGTTCGGTCCGCCCATGACAAACGAATGGAAAGTCTTGCTCGGTCAGGTACTTCACCCGAGCGTCGTCTGGTTCCGTCCGATTGAATATGACTGCGTCACCTAAGCGGTTCTCGACAATCTGTTTGATTGCGGCGAGACGATCGGATTGCAAAGCATCGGGAAAGATAGTCACTGAATAGCCCGTGCCAGCCAGCACTTCAGACATTCCGCCTATCAGTTCCTGTGTGAAGCCCAGAAATTCGTGGTCAAGGTTGAGGAGAAGTTGGATCACCTTCGTCCTGCCAGTCCGCAACCTCTGCGCTGCACGATCGGGCACATAGCCCTGAGCAAGTGCTGCCTCAGAAACACGTTGGCGCGTTGCCTGGGCAATTCGTGGATCGTTGGCAAGTGCGCGCGAAACTGTCGTGATCGCAAGGCCGGTCGCTTCGGCGACTGTCCGTAACGTCGCTTTTGGACGACGCGTTCGCTTCACGTCAATCTGATCCAGCTCCCACACTCCCGTTCCGCTTGATCTGGAGGATATCCAAGGAACGTGCCGATCCACAACAAGATTCACCCTGCTTACGTCAGACGGTGAAGGGAGTGAACTATGTCCCATCTTTGTACGTGTTTGGCTGTGACCTGCGATACGTCCAAATCAGGATTTTCCGTCAATCCTCAGGCTTTGCCAGTTTCTTTTAGCTTCACGGTCCTGCGAGCCCGGACGCCGCCAGTGTCAATGCTTCTCTCAGTATTGCACGCTCACCAATATGGTTCATCAGTATCAAAATCAGTCGTGCA
>JBATMT010000040.1:0-3654 GCA_049289975.1 Paracoccaceae bacterium
GATCTGAGCGTCGAGGATGAGCGCCCGGTGAAAGTTCTCGCGCGGCTGAACATGCAATCTGGTCCCAATGTTGCGCGCATCGTTCAGGAAACATCTGGGGTTCGGCAGCGGTTGGCCGAGTTCGATCTTGGACATTCTGGCGTTGATGACGAAAGAATGGAGAAGGCCTGGATCGATCTCTTCTTCGAGGCTCCGCAGATGAATCGGATAACGCTGCACGATCTGACCTTGAGTCGTCGTCCACGTGCGGAGTTCTAGGGGGTGCGATGAGCAGGCTGCATCTGATTGACGGACGACTTAGAGCGGGTGTCTGGCGCGCAGTGATTCTGTCGGAGGCCAAGCTGGAGAATGCTCCATCGCTGGAAATTCTGCATGATGGCGTGGTTCTTTCCGGTGTCGTCGTTGATGCAGCCGGTGACGGTGGCGGCCAACATTGGGCCCTGAGCTTTGCGGTTCCGGCAGAGCGCCTTTCGGACGGAACGCAAGTATTCATCGTTCGTGACCCAAAACGAGATGAACCTGTCGGTCAGTTCAGCTTGCAGAGCGGCCCCACGATCGAGGCGGACATTGCTGCAGAGGTCGAACTGCTGCGCGCCGAGCTTGATCTTCTGAAACGGGCCTTCCGCCGTCATTGCACCGAGACGGCGGATTGAACGAGTTAATACTTTGAGCAAATTTTGTGGTGACGCTGCGTTATGCGCTGTCCCATGCAGGTGACATATCCTCAATCTTTCGCGCAGACTGGCTGAAACCTTGAGGAGCGTTTCATGAGTCTGTATCCCCATCTTCTTTCGCCTCTGGTTGTCGGCGGAGTTACGTTGCCGAACCGGGTTCTGATGGGGTCGATGCACACGAATCTGGAGGAAACCCGCGATTGGAACCGCGTGGCGGAGTTCTATGCGGAACGCGCCAGAGGCGGTGTGGGGCTTATGGTGACTGGCGGCATGGCGCCGAATCGCGAAGGTGGGGTATTTCCGGGAGCGGCAGGTCTGTTTTCGTCACAGGACATTGCCAACCACCGGGTGGTAACAGACCGGGTCCACGACGCAGGCGGCCGCATCGCGATGCAGATCCTGCATGCAGGGCGCTATGCTTACGGCAAGGAATGCGTGGCACCATCTGCGATAAAGTCGCCAATCTCGCCATTCCCGCCACATGAGTTGGATGAAGATGGTATCGAAAAGCAGATTGCCGACATTGCGACT
The DNA here is from genome assembly GCA_049289975.1 of Paracoccaceae bacterium. Classification (GTDB taxonomy): domain Bacteria; phylum Pseudomonadota; class Alphaproteobacteria; order Rhodobacterales; family Rhodobacteraceae; genus TMP-24. The sequence goes on from JBATMT010000040.1 coordinate 1,206, forward strand.
GCCGCCGCCCGTGCCAAGGAGGCCGGATATGACGGGGTCGAGGTGATGGGGTCGGAAGGTTATTTCCTTAACCAGTTCATTGTGACCCATACGAACAAGCGGACCGACCGTTGGGGCGGCAGCTACGAAAACCGCATTCGATTGCCGCTCGAGGTCGTGCGCCGTGTGCGGGCATCGGTGGGGCCGAACTTCATTGTAATCTACCGGCTTTCGATGATCGATCTGGTGCCAGACGGCTCGACTTGGGACGAGGTGGTGACACTTGCCAAGGCGGTCGAGGCGGCGGGCGCTTCGATCATCAACACCGGCATTGGCTGGCACGAAGCGCGGATACCGACGATTGCGACTTCGGTGCCGCAACGTGCCTTTACCTGGGTAACGAAAAAGCTGATGGGACAGGTCAGCATTCCACTAATCACTTCGAACCGGATCAACCGGCCCGAGATTGCCGAGGCGGTTCTGGCTGAAGGCTGTGCTGACATGGTGTCGATGGCGCGCCCATTCCTTGCCGACCCGCATTTCGTACGCAAAGCGGCAGAGGGCAGGGCTGCCGAGATCGCGCCCTGCATCGCGTGTAATCAGGCCTGTCTTGATCACACCTTTGCCGGGAAGATTTCGACTTGTCTGGTCAATCCCCGTGCCTGCCACGAGACGGAATTGGTCGTTACTCCGGCTGAGGAGAAAAAACGGTTTGCTGTCGTGGGTGCTGGTGCCGCGGGCATGACCGCAGCGCTGACACTGGCAGAGCGCGGCCACGTTGTGACACTGATGGAGCAGTCGAACCAGATCGGCGGCCAACTGAACTATGCCAAGCAGGTGCCGGGCAAAGAGGAGTTTCACGGCCTGGTCGACTGGTTCGCGACGATGATCGAGCGGAGCAGCGTGACGCTGAAGCTCAATACCACCGCCGATGTCGCGGGATTGGCTGGCTTTGACGCAGTCGTGATCGCAACAGGTGTGACCCCACGCGATCCGCAGATTCCGACTGATGCGCGCGCTCAGGTGGTGAGCTACGCTGATCTGCTGTCAGGTGTGGCACAGGCCGGCCGGTCTGTGGCGGTCATCGGGGCCGGGGGTATCGGGTTCGATGTGGCCGAGTTCCTTGTCGAGAAGAGCCCCAGCGCTACGATGAGACCCGCCGATTGGCGCAAGGAATGGGGCGTAGCTGATCCCGAACAGAAGCGCGGCGGTTTGGCCAACCCGGAGCCCGCTCCGGCAGAGCGGCAGGTGACGCTGATGCAGCGCAAGCCGGAGAAACCCGGACGAGGTCTGGCAAAGACAACCGGCTGGATCCACCGCGCTAGCCTACAGGCCAAGGCCGTGACCATGATCGGTGGCGTGAATTACGAGCGTATTGAGGCCGCTGGTGTCCGTGTCAGCTTTGGACCGGGGCGAGAGGGTGCCCGCCTCGTGCCCGCCGACACGGTGGTTTTGTGTAGCGGGCAGGAGAGCAACCGTGCGCTGGCGGATCGCCTGATCGCGGCCGGTCGCCCCGTGCATGTGATCGGTGGAGCCGACGTGGCCGCTGAACTGGATGCCAAACGAGCGATTGATCAAGCCATGCGGCTGGCGGCGACGCTGTAAGCGGTGGTCTGGACTGCGAGTGTGCTGACACGATAGGCTCTGAGGCATTGTATGAACGCGCTGGGCGACGCGCCACGGCGCGGCCATTGCCAAAGGAATGCCTAGAATGAGCGAAGAGAAGCAGTGGTATTTTGTTGAAGAGGGTAAAAGAGCCGGTCCTGTAGCTGAAAGTGCTTTGCGATCACTGATCCGTAGCAGTCGGGTGCAGGGTGCAACGCTGGTCTGGACTGATGGGATGAGCGACTGGGTGCCGCTTGGCCAGTCATCGATCGCCTCGGCGCTCTTGGGAGTGCCAGATGTTCCTGTAACTTCAGTGCCTCCGCCGCCCACGAGTTATGCGCCTTCCGGTTCGACCTACGATACCTCGCAGGGCGCGGTTGTCGGCGCATGGGGCGGGGGTGGCGAAACAGGTGGCCCCGGCAAGCCGATGAGCATTGGAGGGGCGATATCTTCGTGCTTCAGCAAGTATGTACAGTTCTCGGGCAGGGCAAGTCGGTCAGAATACTGGTTTTTCCAGTTGTTCATCTGGCTTTGCAGCATGGTGGCGACGATGCTTGGCACCGGCATGTCTGGCATCAACAATGGCTCCGGGATCGAGGCAATCGTCAGCCTGGTTTTCTTGTTGCCTGCTCTTTCAGTCTTCGTGCGCCGTTTGCATGACACCGACCGATCCGGCTGGTGGTTCTGGCTTCTCCTTATCCCGATCATCGGCTTGATCGTCATTCTGGTCTTTCTCTGCCAGAAGCCGACGCCAGGCAGAAATCGCTTCGGTTGACGGCCAAAAGCGACATTTTCGCCCGGATATGCCGCAGATTGGGCCTTGCATGGCAATTTTGCGCGCGAGTGATCGCGCGCAATGTCAACC
>JBATMT010000041.1:0-4266 GCA_049289975.1 Paracoccaceae bacterium
TACACCGCAAAACTCGTTAAAATCTGCCTAACAAAAATCAAGACCCCATTGAAAACGCTGTGTTTTTCAAATGGTCCAGATCTGGACCACCTTCAAATCTACCCTTTATCCAAGGTTCTTCTTGAAGAACTCCACCGTCCGGTCCCACGCCAGTTCCGCCGCTGCCTCGTCGTAGCGGGGTGTCGAGTCGTTGTGGAAGCCGTGGTTGACGCCGGGATAGATGAATGCCTCGTAGGTCGTCCCCGCAGCCTTCAGCGCGGCTTCATAGGCGGGCCAGCCCTCATTGATCCGCGTATCCAGTTCGGCATAATGGATCAGCAGCGGCGCCTTGATTTTCGGCACGTCCTCGGCAGCCGGTTGGCGGCCATAGAAAGGCACCGCCCCGCCAAGGTCAGGGAAGGCAACCGCAGCCGCATTGGCAACGCCACCGCCATAGCAAAAGCCGGTGATCCCGACACGGCCAGTCGAGACAGGATGGCTGGTCATGAAATCCACCGCTGCGAAGAAGTCGTTCATAAGTTTCGTCGGATCGACCTTGGCCTGCAATTCGCGGCCCGCTTCGTCATTGCCGGGATAGCCGCCAACGCTGGTCAGCCCGTCCGGGGCCAGTGCCACGAACCCGGCCTTCGCCAGCCGCCGCGCCACGTCCTCGATGTAGGGGTTGAGGCCGCGGTTCTCATGCACGACCACCACGGCGGGACGCTTGGCTTGCTCAGTGGCAGGCTTGACCAGATAGCCCCGCACCTCGCCGTTGCCGTCGGGCGAGGGGTAGGTGATGTATTCGGCCAGAATATCGGGGTCGGTGAAACTGACCTGCTCGGCCAGCGCATAGTCCGGGCTCATCATCCCAAGGATCGCCACAGCGGTCATCCCGCCCACGGCATACTTGGCGGCGCGGTCCAGAAACTCGCGCTTGGTGATCTTTCCGTGCGCGTAATAATCGTAAAGTTCCAGAAGTTCAGGTGAGAAATCCTTGGCGGTCATGCGTGTCATCGTAGGCCTCCAGGTTGACAATGAACCCAAACAGTAACCCGAGTTTGTGCCTTCCCCCCAATCACGGATGCGTCATGGCCGCGCGACGGGCTGTCCCGCCCAATCGAGGCAAGCACCGACGCGGCAAACGTGCTATGCTGGCGCCACCTTCACCGCAAAGGAGCTGGCCATGACGTCTATGAACGTGGTGCACATGCGAGTTAAGCCGGGCAAGGAAGACGAGTTTGTCCGTCTCCACAACGAATTCTCGATGAAGGAAATGCCAGGTGGACGGAACTTCTGGCTCGTCCGATCAGGCGAGCGCAGCTTTGTTGTCGTGGGCGAGTGGGACAGTATGGAGGCGATGGCCGCCGCCCGTCCGGCGATGATCGCAAGCCTCGACAGGTTGCGCCCGATCCTGGAGGATCTTGGCGGCGGTCGCGGCGTGACCGAACCGTGGTCGGGCAATGTGGCACTGCATCTAAAGCCGTAACGGGCGCGCGTCTCAGATGGTCGAAAGGGCCGGGGATTACCCGGCCCCTGTGGTAGCTTTCGTCCGGAATCAGTCGTCCAGAACGAAGGTCACCATCATGTTGACCTGATAGCTGACGATCTTGTCGTTCCTGACGCTGACCTTGTGCTCCTTGACCCACGCGCCCGAAACGCCGCGAAGCGTCTTGGTGGCGCGGGAAATTCCGGTGTTAACAGCATCTTCAAAGCTTTTCGTCGAGGTTGCGGAAATCTCGGTCACGCGTGCGACTGTCATTTTCGTCTCCAATCAATTGGTACGGCTGGCAGCAAATGTCCGGCCGATCTGGCAAGCCTAGCACCGTGCCGAAGCTCGGCAGGGGGAAAGATCGACCGCTCCGCATCATGTGATGGGAGGTGGCGCTATTGGAGTCCGCCAACCTTGTGCGGCTAAAACCGATACATTTCAGGTTGTTGTGACCGGCCATGCGGGCCGCATTGCTGGATTTGTGCTTTCCTGTGGCAATGGCCCGCCTATACTGCCACCATGAGCCTCGTCCTTTATTCTGCACTCTATGGTAACAAGGAGCCGTTGAACGCCGAGGTGTTCGGCCCGTTCACGTCCTGTCGTCGTGTGCTGTTCACTGACAGGACCGATCTGCATCTGCCTGGCGTCGACATCGTTCGCGATCCGCTCGACGGGTTGGACGCCGCCCGCGCCTCGCGCCGCGCCAAGTTGATGCCGCACCGTTATCTGCCCGAGGACTGGTCGATCTGGCTTGATAGCAAGTCGCGCCTGAAGCGCGATCCGGTCGAGGTTCTGGCTGCACTGCAGGCCCAGTCGGATGCTTCCTTCTTCGCCTTTCCGCACTTTCGCCGCGACTGTGTCTATCAGGAAGGGCAGGCGATCTGGGAAAACGGTCTGGATGACTACCGGATCGTGCGCGAACGGATGGAGACCTACCGGACCGAAGGCGTGCCCGATCATGTCGGCCTGATCGAGGGGCATTTCATCGTTCGCCGCCACCATGACACGGCGGTCAGCCATTTCGGGGATCGCTGGTTTGAGCAAGTCCTGCGCTATTCGCGACGTGACCAGATCTCGTTCGCCTATCTCGCTTGGAAGCTGGGTCTGCCTTATGACAAGATCACGGCCCTTGGCTGGAAAGAAACGGTGGCATTCGACCATATCGACCGCCGCAACCGGGTGCCGGACTTCCCGCGCAAGAACCTGACCTACCAGTTATTGCGCAAGTATTACCACCAACTCCGCCGCCGCTGAGTCTTTGCCGCCACAGGTTGCACACCCAAATATGGTAGTGCACGGTACCCACTACCCACACTTTGGGTGCAGCCCTATAGTGCTAGCTGAAGCGTGGCTTTTGGGGAGAATGGAATGCGCTGTCCGTTTTGCGGCAATGTCGATACTCAGGTAAAGGACAGTCGTCCGGCCGAAGACCATGTCGCAATCCGCCGACGCCGGTTTTGCCCCGCTTGTGGTGGCCGCTTCACCACATATGAGCGTGTGCAACTGCGCGATCTGGTGGTGATAAAATCCTCTGGCAAGCGCGAAGACTTCGATCGCGACAAGCTTGAACGATCGATCCGCATCGCCATGCAGAAACGCCCGATCGAGCCCGAGCGCATTGATCAGATGATCTCGGGTATCGTCCGTCGACTGGAGAGCCTTGGCGAGACGGACATACCGTCGAAGACCATCGGCGAGATCGTCATGGAAAGCCTCGCACGGATCGATACCGTGGGCTACGTGCGCTTTGCCAGCGTTTACAAGAACTTCCAGGCGGCTGATGATTTCGACAAGTTCGTCTCGGAACTGCGCCCGTCGGGCGCCGCAGACGAGTGACCACCGAGGGTGACCGGCGCTTCATGGCGCTGGCCATCAGGCTGGGCGCGCGGGGATTGGGTCAGGTCTGGCCCAATCCTGCCGTTGGTGCAGTCATCGTGCAGGCTGAGCGGATTGTAGGGCGCGGCTGGACCCAGCCTGGCGGCAGACCACACGCAGAAACCATGGCTTTGGCGCAGGCAGGCGCACTGGCAAGGGGCGCGACCGCCTTTGTGAGCCTTGAGCCCTGCGCCCATCATGGCAAGACACCTCCCTGTGCCGAAGCCTTGATTGCCGCAGGCGTAACGAGGGTCGTGACCTCCATCGAGGACCCGGACAGCCGCGTGAGCGGTCGCGGTCATGCAATGCTGCGTGCTGCCGGGATCACCGTTGAAACTGGACTGATGGCAGCAGAGGCAGAGCTCGGTCAGCGGGGCTTTCTGAGCCGCATCCGGACTGGCAGGCCGATGGTGACGCTCAAGCTCGCAACCAGCCTTGATGGCCGCATCGCCACGGCGCGTGGCGAAAGCCAGTGGATCACCGGGCCGGAGGCGCGACGGATGGTGCACGTGCTTCGAAACAGCCATGACGCGGTGATGATTGGGGCAGGCACAGCGCGCGCAGATGATCCTATGCTGAACGTGCGTGACTTCGGACCGGTCCGACAGCCGGTGCGTATCGTCACGGCGCGGACACTTGAAATCCCGCTCGACGGTAATCTGGCGCGAACCGCCAAGGAAATACCGTTGTGGCTTCTGCATGGCCCTCTGGCCTCGCCCGAGCGGCGCGCGGCATGGGTGTCATGCGGCGCTCGACTGATTGCCTGCCCGGAACATGAAAGCGGACTGGATGTTTCCGCAGCTATGTCTTTACTTGGTGCCGAAGGGCTGACGCGGGTCTTTTGCGAAGGTGGCGGTCAGTTGGCTGCGGCGCTACTGAGGGCCGATCTGGCAGATGAGCTGGCGATTTTTGCTGCTGGAACA
>JBATMT010000042.1:0-3914 GCA_049289975.1 Paracoccaceae bacterium
ATAGTCTCGGGGATCGGGCCGATGCCAAGCGATACACCAACGTCAATGGCGTCCCCTGCCCCGCCCAGAGCGGTCTGCAACGACAGATCAAGGGATTTGGCCCAAAGATCCCAGAATGCCATCTCGACAATCGCCTTGGCCATGTAATGCCCACGCCACGGCGCGAGCACCCTTTCAAGTGACTGGGGGTTGTCGAAACTCTTGCAGACGACTGCCGGCAGGATCACTTCGCGCAGGAATGCGAGCGCCGCCGGGATGGTTTCATCGAGATAGTCCGGCAAGGGGTCCATGACACCTTCGGCGTAGCCTTCAACGCCGTCCGAACGCAGGACAAGGAGCGGAAAAGTCTTATCGTACATTGTGCCGGTTGAAATCTTGAAAGGCGTAAGAAGCGGCAACGATACGATCCTTAGCTCAGCGCTGTCGATCTTCAACGGCGCGCGGGTAAGACTGGATAGTGGCTGCCCGGACATGTTGATCCTCCTTGATCGACTCTGCTCACCTTAGCCCCAAGAAAGTATTTCTTGCAAGATTGACGCATTGAAAGTTTTCTGTCAGCGTTTCCATCATCTTCGGGGGGAGAGAGATTTGGGGCGAATCGCGGATAGGCAAACGACGGATGACGGGCAGCCCGATCTGCGCCGCCGCCTGACCGACAGCCTTGATGAGGCGACGCGCACTGAAAAGACTATCGCGAGTTACCTGCTAAGCAATTTCAAAAGCCTGCCGTTTGAAACGGCCGCGACGCTGGCTCAGAAGATCGGGGTCAGCGAAGCCTCGATCGGGCGATATTGCCGGAAAGTCGGGTTCCTGCATCTCAAGGACCTTAAGGCAACTTTGCAAGTGGACTTGGGTGACCGGGCCTGGCTTATCGGTGACCGGCTGCGCGACTTCGCGGCGCGCAGCCGATCCGACAAGACCGAAATGGCCCGCGGTCTGGAGCGGGAAGTGGCCGCGATCGTGTCGAACTATGAATTGGCCGGCTCGCAGGAGTTCGCCCGGTTGGTCGAGCGGTTGGCCCGTGTCAGCAGCGTGTTTGTAGCGGGCTTCCAGACCGAACGGGGTCATGCGGCGTTTCTAGCGCACGGTCTGCAGTATCTGCGGCCTGGCGTGCAGATGGCTGACATGGATGGCGGTCACTTCGCGGAAATCATGCTGGCCGATCCCCGGGACAGTGCGCTGGTGCTCGTGGATGGTCGTCGATATTCGCGGCTGACACGCAATCTTGCCAGCCGGGCGAGTGAGGCCGGGACGCCGGTTACGCTGATCACTGACACCTACTGCGACTGGGGGCGCGACTGCACCTCCGAAATGTTCGCAATCCAGACTGACCTGAACCAGTTCTGGGATGCGACCTCGCCGATTTCGAGCTTTATGTGCCTGATCATCAACGGTGTATTCAAGGAACTTGGTCCTGAGGTTGAGGACCGGATGGCACGGGTCTCGTCACTCTATAACGACTTCATCGGTCACGCGGGCGATCCACGCGGACCGCAAAAATGAACAACGGATCAACAAGGAGGTAGTAATGTTTCCAAATTTGAAGCGGCTCGCGTTGGCGACCGGGGTCAGCCTTGTCTCGCTGATGAGTTACACTGCTGCAGTAAATGCCCAGGATGTGACGTTTGTTCTGAGCGCCAATGAAGTCGGTGTTCCGACTTACAGCCCGCCCAAGGCGTCAAATACCAACGAAGTGTACTATTTGCTCTATGATCGGCTGGTCGAACTTGATGCTACCAAGGGGTATCACCCACATTTGGCAGAAAGCTGGGAAGAAGCTCCTGACGGCATGTCTTGGATCTTCCATCTCAAGCATGGCGTGACCTTCCACAATGGCGAGCCGTTCAATGCCGCTACGGTTGCTGCGTGGATTCCGCTCTATACTGGTACCGACAACTCCTACATGACCGACGCCATCGACAAGGTCGAAGTGGTGGATGAATATACCGCCAAATTCGTGATGAAGCGCCCCGAGCCGAACCTGCTCTACAACCTCGCCTCGACCTTCATGGGTGTGGTTGAGCCGAAAGCATACGCCGCCGCGGGTGAGGACTATGGTGTGACCGACGCCGTCGGTACTGGTCCATTTAAGTTCGAAAGTTTCTCCGTGGGTCAAGAAACCACTCTGACCCGCAACGACGACTATACATGGGGATCGGAGCTTGCCGTCAATGCCGGCCCCGCCAAGTTCGACCACGCGATCTTCCGCGAAATCCCGGAAGACTCGACGGCCTTCCTTGAGCTGAAAACCGGTGGTGTCGACATGCTGCTTGGCATTCCGACAGACTACCTCGGCGAAGTCGCCAAGGAGCCGTCGCTTGCTGTTCTGACATTGCCCGGTCAGGAACTGTCGTATTTCGTCATGAACGTGACCAAGGCGCCGTTCGATGACATCAAGGTTCGCGAAGCCGCTGCAAAGGCGATCAACCAGAAGGAAATCGTCGACAACATCTATGGCGGTGTCGGTCAGGTCGCCGATACGTTCCTAATTTCGGCACTGGCAGAATCGAAAGTCGCTCCGGAGCACAAGATCAGCTATGATCCTGACCGGGCCAACAAACTTCTGGATGAAGCTGGTTGGGTCATGGGTACAGATGGCATTCGCGCCAAGGATGGCAAACCGCTCCAAATCGAACTGTGGACGCAGAGTGACTCCAGTTTCCGCCGTTTGACAGAAGTGGTGCAGGCCCAGCTGAAAGCAGTGGGTATCGGTGCAACGATCACCACCTTTGACAGTTCGACCATTCGCGACGAATACAAGAAGGATGTCCACCAAGCGGCTGTCCGGTCCTACTTCTGGGACAACGCCGACATCATTGATTGGTTCTTCGGAGCCGATCGTGCGGGATATCCCAACATCTCGATGCTAAACGACCCTAAAGCCGAAGAATTGCGAGCCAAAGCAATGACCGGTTCCAAGAACGGAGCCGAGCGCATTGCGAATTTCACCGCCTATCACGAGTACATCCTGTCACTGTTCCCGTTCAGCCCGATCTATCAGCCGGTAGTGAGCGTCGGATACAACAAGGATCGGCTCAAGCTGATCGACAATTCCAACCTGTCGAGCTTTCAGCAAGAGTCCATTCTTGGCCTTGAAGTTCTGAACTGATCTGACTGAGGGACCGGGATCATGCTTGGCTATACACTGCGCCGACTACTTGCACTGATCCCGGTCTTTCTGGCGATCTCGGTGGTGATTTTCCTGATCATCCACCTGATCCCCGGCGATCCGGTCGACAACCTGATGAAGGTCGGATCGTCCGCCAAACAGCGGGCGGAGATCGAGGCCCGATACGGGCTGGATAAGCCACTTTTAGTGCAATACTTTATCTGGCTGACTGGCGTGCTGCAGGGCGATCTTGGCACCGCGATCGTCGGGCGGAGGCCGGTTTCCACTCTGATCGCACAGGCGCTGCCGCATTCGCTGCTACTTGGTGGATGCGCGTTGCTGTTCTCTACCATTATGGGCGTGTCCCTGGGTGTGATTGCCGCTCTGAAGAAGGACCGTTGGCCCGATCAGCTGGTCATGGGTGGTGTGCTTGTTGGGTCTACCCTGCCCGGCTTCTGGTTGGGCCTTCTGCTAATCCTGCTTTTCTCGGTGCAGCTTGGGTGGTTTCCGGTGTCTGGTGCGCGCGGGTGGAGCAGTCTTGTGTTGCCAGTGTTGACTGTTGGCCTTGGCGGCACAGCGTTGGTTGCGCGGGTGACGCGCGTGGCAATGATCGAAGCAGGGCAGCGTGATTTCGTGATGCTGCTTCACGCCAAGGGGATGCATCCGATGCGCATCCAACTTCGGCATGTGCTTCGCCACGCACTGATCCCTGTCGTGACGATCCTCGCGTTGAGGATCGGCTGGATCCTTGGCGGTGCAGTTACGGTTGAAGTCGTGTTTGCGCGGCCGGGGTTAGGGACACTAC
>JBATMT010000043.1:0-1626 GCA_049289975.1 Paracoccaceae bacterium
TCCGGGCCCCAGCGGAAGCCGATGGCGCCGTTAGGCAATACACCCTTTCCGTCCTGGTCGACGGCAACCGTTTTCCACTCCGGATTGTTGGCCTGCCCGAGTTTTCCGTTGAAGTCTGACGCCCGCACGTAGCGATCCGGCACCATGACAGTTTCGCCCGACGGCAGTGCCTGCTCCTTGAGCAGGACGAGCATGGGCAGGTCGGTGTATCGACGAGCGTAGTCGTCAAAATACGTCGAGCGTTTATCGATGTAGAACTCTTTGAGAATAACGTGGCCCATCGCCATTGCCAGCGCGGCGTCAGTCCCCTGTTTCGGGTGTAACCACAGGTCAGCCAGCTTTGAGACCTCGGCATAGTCCGGTGTCACCGCGACAGTTTTCGCTCCTTTGTAACGAACTTCGGTGAAGAAGTGCGCATCGGGCGTTCGTGTTTGCGGAACGTTGGATCCCCACGCGATGATGTAGGTCGAGTTGTACCAGTCTGCCGACTCCGGCACATCAGTCTGCTCGCCCCAGACTTGCGGGCTGGCCGGCGGCAGATCACAGTACCAGTCATAGAAACTCATGCACACGCCACCAATGAGGCTCAGATAGCGTGAGCCAGCGGCATAACTCACCATCGACATCGCGGGGATTGGCGAGAAGCCGATCACACGATCCGGGCCGTATTTCTTGATGGTGTAGACGTTGGCTGCGGCGATGATTTCGTTCACCTCGTCCCAGCTTGAACGGACAAAACCTCCGAGACCACGCACCTTCTGGTAGTCGCGACGGGTTGCATCGTCCTCGACAATGGACGTCCACGCCGCGACGGGATCGTGCGACAGACGTGCGGCCCGCCACGCTTTGAGCAAGCGGCCACGGATCATCGGATGCTTTACCCGGTTCGCGCTGTACAGATACCACGAATACGAGGCGCCGCGAGCACAGCCGCGTGGCTCGTGGTTGGGCATATCCCAGCGCGTGCGCGGATAGTCAGTCTGCTGCGTTTCCCAGGTAACGATTCCGCCTTTGACGTAGATCTTCCACGAGCAGGAGCCGGTGCAGTTGACGCCGTGAGTCGAGCGCACGATCTTGTCGTGCGCCCACCGGTTGCGGTAGGCATCCTCCCAGGTTCGGTCTTCGCCCGTTGTTATGCCGTGATCATCGGCAAAAGACTCGCGCGGTTGTGAGAAGTAAGTCAGTCGATCAAGAAAATGGCTCATGAAACGGCCCTCAACAATTGAAGTTGTGCAGTGGAATCAGGGGTTCTTCACGTACGCATCGCGGCGCAGGTAGAACCACCAGTTAAGAATCAGGCAAACGGCATAGAAGACGGCGAATCCGTACATCGCGTATTGCGGCGTGCCAGCCTTTATCTGGTCGCCGATCACGATGGGGGCGACGAACGCACCGTAGGCAGCGACCGCCGAAGTCCAGCCGAGCACTGGCCCCGCCTGGGTGCGGTCGAAGATCACGCCAATAGTGCGGAAAGTTGAACCATTGCCGACGCCGCTGGCGAAAAAGAGGACGATGAACAAGCCCAGAAAAGCCGGGAAGTACTGTTCCGGGGTAGCCGAACCATAGGCCAGCATCATCACGTAGCCGACAGCAACCGAAGCAACGACCATCACTGCCGAGATAATC
>JBATMT010000044.1:0-12785 GCA_049289975.1 Paracoccaceae bacterium
AAGACGAACTGATCCCGATGGAGGTCATCACCGAGCTTGCCGATCTGGGCGTGTTTGGCCTGACCATCTCTGAGGAGTTCGGCGGACTCGGCCTGTCGAAAGCCTCGATGGTCGTCGTGTCAGAGGAATTGTCGCGCGGCTACATCGGCGTGGGGTCTCTGGGCACCCGCAGCGAGATTGCAGCGGAACTGATCTTGTGCGGCGGAACGCCCGAGCAGAAGGCGCAATGGCTGCCAAAGCTCGCCAGTGGCGAGATCCTCCCGACAGCGGTCTTCACCGAGCCGAATACCGGGTCCGACCTCGGCTCGCTCCGGACGCGCGCGGTTCAGGTGGGCGGTGACTGGGAAGTGACCGGCAACAAGACCTGGATCACCCATGCAGCGCGTACCCATGTGATGACGCTGCTGGCGCGTACCGACCCGACGACGACCGACTATCGCGGCCTGTCGATGTTTCTGGCCGAAAAGATCCCCGGCACTGACGAGAAGCCCTTTCCGACGCCCGGCATGACCGGCGGCGAGATCGAAGTGCTGGGTTATCGCGGCATGAAGGAATACGAGCTTGGCTTTGACGCCTTCAAGGTCAAGGGCGAGAACCTATTGGGCGGTGTGCCGGGGCAGGGCTTCAAACAACTGATGCAGACGTTTGAATCCGCGCGCATCCAGACGGCGGCGCGTGCCATTGGTGTGGCGCAGTCGGCGCTGGAAGTTGGCATGAAATATGCCGAAGATCGCAAGCAGTTCGGCAAATCGTTGATCGAGTTTCCGCGTGTGTCGGGCAAGCTTGCCATGATGGCGGTCGAGATCATGATCGCACGACAGTTGACCTACTTCAGCGCATGGCAGAAAGACCACGACAAACGATGCGATCTTGAAGCGGGCATGGCCAAGCTTCTGGGCGCACGGGTGGCTTGGGCTGCGGCCGACAACGCCTTGCAGATCCATGGCGGCAACGGTTTTGCACTTGAGTACCAGATCAGCCGCATCCTGTGCGACGCGCGCATCCTGAACATCTTCGAAGGTGCCGCCGAAATTCAGGCGCAGGTGATTGCCCGCAGGCTGCTGGACTGATCAACGCCTCCGCCTTTGTCTGCCGATGCAGGCAAAGAGCGGGTCTCGCGGAAAATTCTCTTCGCCTCGCGTCCCGCCTCTGGCAGGATGATGCCTGCGTGCCGGGCAAATGGGGGCACCTATGCCAAAGCGACCGGTGTTAGTAACGGGCGCCAGTGGTTTTCTGGCCAAGCATATCGTGTTGAACCTCCTCGCCGCAGGGCGTGAAGTTCGTGCCTCGGTGCGGACGGCCGCCAAGGGCGAAACGGTGCGCCGGGCGGTTCTGCCGCTGTTGCCGCCGGACGCGGCGTCGCGGTTGTCGTTCGTGACGCTCGACCTGATGCGCGATGCCGGGTGGGCTGATGCCCTTGCCGGCTGTAGCGCACTGATCCACACGGCCTCACCCTTTCCGATCAAGGAGCCGGATGAGCCGATGGATCTGATCCGTCCGGCGCTGGAAGGTACGATGCGGGCGCTGAGGGCGGCACAGGAGGCGGGGGTCCGGCGCGTGGTTCTGACATCGTCCACCGTGGCGGTGCTTGGTTCGGACAGTCACGCGGGGCGGCCTGCAACCGAAATGGATTGGGCCGATACCGACAGGCCGGGGACGGGCGCCTATACACGGTCAAAGACGTTGGCAGAACGTGCCGCGTGGGACTTCGTCGCGCGGGCGGGCAAGGGTATTGCGCTGACCACCATCAATCCCGGCTGGATTCTCGGGCCGCCGCTGGACGCGGACTATGGCAGTTCGATTTCGTTGGTGCGCCGGGTGCTTCGCGGGCGCGATCCGATGCTGCCGGAACTGGGGTTCGTGGTGGTCGACGTTCGCGACGTGGCCGAGATGCATGTCCGCGCGCTCGACCGACCGCAGTCGATTGGCGAGCGGGTGCTTGCGGTGTCGGGCAGCTTGAGCCTGCCGGAGTGGGGGAAGGCGCTAAAGGCCGCCTATCCCGATCGCCGCATACCGACCCGCACTGCGCCGCGATTGCTGTTGAAGGCGCTGTCCCTGTTCGACGCAGAGATACGCGCCGCACTGCCGTTGCTGGGGCATTTCCCGGAAGCCTCGAACCAGAAGGCGCGCGACCTGTTGCAGATAGATTTCATCCCGCCCACAGAAGCGCTGCTTGCGTCGGCGGACTGGCTAGCCCGCCATCAGGCGATCTAGGTCTCGCCTTCGACGGTGCCGCCGTGTGACGGTCGCTGGACGCCCAGCCGTGGGTGCAGGCGGCTTGCAACAAAATGTGCGCCGGCCATGGCAAGGCCACATGTGCCAAAGACAGCGGCTATGGGTGCGTGTTCCAGAACAGCCCATGACACACCTGGCGTCAAGATGCCGGAGACGTCGCGGAAGCTGGAATAGACTGCCGACATCTCGGTCCGCTCGGACGGTTTCACCGACATCAGGAACGGCAGGCCGCCCACCACGTCGAGCATGACGAAGAAGAACGAGGCCAGCATGGTCACGCCCACTGTCATCCATGGAATGGGCGACACCAGCGTCGCAAGGATCAGAAGCGCAGAACACATGCCAAACGCAAACCGCACCGAGAGCCGCACAGAGGCCCGCCGGGAAACGCGTAGCATGAAGGGCGAACTGAAAAGCAGGGCGTTCGACAGAGACAGGGCGAAGCCGCCGACTTTGTTGCCAAGCCCCTGCTCGATACAGAAATAGGGCAGATAGACGACATACACCCACCAGCCACACGAGCGGATGACGGCGAAACTCCACCCGCCAATCAGGCGTGGCTGGGCGAAGAAACGGCCCAGATAGGCCAGCGGGTTGACTGCGGGGCTCTTGGCGCGGGTGATCTGCTTGCCATTGCCAAGCCGGAACAGCCAGAAGGTGGACAGGAGCGTTATGGCGAACGCTCCCGCCATAAGGAACGGCGCGGGTTTCCACCAGTCGTGCAGCCAGACCCCCAGCACCGGACCTACCGCCCAAGGTGTCGCGGCATAGAGCATCTGCATGGACTGGCCGCGCCCCAGATCGGACCGACCGACATAGTCCAGGATATAGGCGTTGATACAGACGAAGGTCGTCGCCGTGGCCATGGCCGACATCAATAACGCCATTGGCACCGTCACTCGCGTACCTATCAGTGCCAGCATCATAGCAATCAGATAGAACGAGCACCCCAGCGAATACATCCAGCGCCGGGGAATATGACGGTTGGCCCACGGCACCATCAGACCCCACACCAGCGAAATGCAGCCTACCAGGAAATAGGCGCGCGAGGAGGCAACGGTGGACCCAACCGCATCTCTGACCGCAAGAGGCATTACCGAGATGAGCGACCCTCGCACTGCGGCCTCTAGCCCGGCAAGTATGGCAAAGTTCTTGATACGCGGAGGCGTGCCGTGGCGAAGCGGGAGGGGAATGTAACGAAGGGCCATAATGCCCCAGATTGGGCCGAGGTCGGGCCACCGATCTGTGTCATAGACGACAGAAAGAGTCAGTCAGCGACTATTAATCCGTTGGATAACAGCGATGTGTTCAGGCCTCACGGACGCCCCGGCGTGTACCGAGCCGTGGGTGCAATAGCCCCGCAACCATCCACGTCACGATCATTGCCACGCCAGTGATGGCAAAGATCGCGGGAATGTCGCTCCGCCGCAAGATGGCCCACGCTATGCCCGGTGTCAGGATGCCGGATACATCGCGGAAGCTGGAATAGATGGCAGACATTTCCACCCTTTCAGACGGTTTCACCGCCATCAGGAAGGGCAGGCCGCCCGACACATCAAGCAACACGAGCGCCAGCGTACCTGCCAGAAGGACGGCGATCGAGACCCAAGGCCAGTGCGAAAGGCCCGCAGCCAGAAGAAAGCACAGCGCGCCGCCCAGAAACCCAAGCCGCACAGCAGCGCGCACCGAATGGCGCTGAATCCAGCGTTGCATGAGCGGGGCGATGAACAGCCCACCATTCGCAACCGAGGCGCTGAGGCCGCCGACGATCTCGGGTAAACCGCGCTCGACGGCGAAGATGCCGACATAGACGAAGAACACCCACCACGCGCATGATCGGGTCAGCGTAAAAATCCAGCCACTGACCAACCTTGGCTGTCCGAGGAAGCGGCGCAAGAGGACCAGTGGGCTGGCCGAGCGTCTGGTCACCTGCTGGATGATCCGGCCGGGGCCGGGGTTGATCCGCAGGAGCAACAACAGCATGCAGGCGGCGGCGGTTCCGGTGACCACAAACGGCGCGCCCTCCCAATATTTCATCAGCCATACGCCCAGCACTGGACCGACCGTCCAGCCAAGACCACTGTACAGGAGCCGCCGTGCCTCGAGCCGTGACAGTTGGGTCTTGTCGATGACATCAAGCACATAGGCGTTGTAGCAGACCAACACCACCGCAGCAGCGACCGCGTTGCACAGGATTGCCGCCGCTGTTGCGCTGCCACCGATCATCCCGAAAACTGCTGCCAGCAGATAAAGCGAGATACCGCCCGCCATCACCGTCGAACGGCGGAACCGCCGCGCCAGTAGCGGTGTCATCAGCACCGAACACAGCGAGCACAGGCCGACGATGAAATAAAGCCGCGACACAAGTCCGGCGTCCCCGAAGGTGCGATACAACAGAAGCGGAAAGACCGACAGCACGGTGCCACGCACGAAAGCCTCGAAGCCACCCAGAAGCGCAAAGGCCGGCGCTCCCGGTGTCAGATGGCTTGCAAACGGCTCGGAAAGGCTGCGCGGCATTGGTGGCTCCCTCGGCGCACCCTCACGCGAGCAAGACGTCGTCGTCGCTGTCTTTTCCGACAGGCGCAGTCGCAAACCGCTCAACGTGCCAGAAGATCAACCAGCCGCCGCCGCGCTTCGGGAAGCTGCTCGACACCCAGATCACGGGCGAGATGATGTTCAAGGAAATGGCCTGTGGTTTTCAACGCAGCAGCAAGCTCTGCCGCGTCCGCAGGATCGCTGCCGAGAAGGCAAGCGGGCAGGGGAAGAAGGCGGTCCGCCCATTCTCCGGCTGCCGTCTTTGCGACGGCGCGACCCGACTTCGGACTGACATAGGCCAGATCGTCGGGCGCACCGGTGACTGCGCATTCCGACAGGTCGAGCCCGTATCCCATCTCGTCCAGAAGCGCGCGCTCCCACTGAAGGTAATCCCCGTCCCACCGGTCGCCCCTGTCGATACGGTCCAGAAGCGCAATCGTCTGGACGTACAACGCCGGGTGCGGATCACGCTCGGGCAGGCAGAAATGCAAGATCGCGCACACGGCGTTCAACCCGGCCAGAGCCAGACGGTTCGACAGGACGGCGCTGCGGCTGCGGACCGGCTCGACGTTGAAACTGCCGATATGGTCCTCAAGCCGGGCGTGCCATGTCAGGTCCAGTTGCGCTCCGGGCTGGAGCAGCGGTGACAGACGGCGCGACACGCCGCCACGCACCACGCCGGCATGGCGACCGTGCGCGGCGGTAAATGTCTCGATGATGACAGAGCTTTCACCATGCGGGCGCGCGGCCAGAACCACTCCTTCCTCGCGCCATTCCATCACCAACCTCCTGTAGGGAGACAAACCATGCCAGACGCTCAGGTCCGCGCCAAGCGCCTATGGCCGGACCTCGACCACCGTACCGACCTTTGTCACCCGCCATAGCTCTTCGATATCGGCATCGGCCAGCGCAATGCAGCCAACCGTCCAATCGTAGGCCAAGGTCGCCTTGCCGAAAAAGGCGTTCGGCTGGCCGTGGATCATGATGTCGCCGCCCGGATCATAGCCGCCAGCCCGCGCCCGGATGACATCAGCGGCCTGTGGGTAGTCAAGCCCGAGTGACAGATGGAACCGGCTGCCGCTGTTCAGGCGGTTGATGCGGAAGATGCCTTCCGGCGTCTTGCCGTCGCCTTGCCGGAGTTTGTCTCCCACGGGAGAGGACCCCAACGCAACCTCGTAGCTGCGCAGCGGCTGACCACCGCGAAACACCGTAAGCTGGCGGGCCGATTTCTCGACCAGTATCCTGTCGATCTGCCCCACAAGCGGCGGTCGAAGCGGATCGGCATCCGGCGTCTTGACCGCAGGTTCAGGCTTCAGGATCGCCAGTGCCAGAATGATCAGCACCAGGATCAGCAAAATCAGCCGGAACAGGCTTCGCGTCAGCCTCATTGCAGGTCTTTGAACGCCTCTTTCATGCGGGCCACCGCTTCGACGATCCGCGAGCGCGGTGTAGCGATGTTGAAGCGCATGAAGCTTTCACCGCCCGCGCCGAAGCTATCGCCATAGTTGACCGCAATGCGCGCACCCTTCTCGATGCGTGACTTGATCTCGTCAGCGCTCATGCCGGTTCCGGCAAAATCCACCCAGGCAAGATAGGTCGCTTCCAGGTCCATCGAGCCAAGGCCGGGGATCGAACGGATGCCCTCGTCGAACAGGCGACGGTTGCCATCGAGATAGGCCATCAGATCATCTACCCATTTCGCGCCTTCTGCTGAATAGGCGGCGGTCGCCATGTGAACGCCGAAGGAGTTCGGCGAAACGCCCATCGCCATCATCCGGCCCGCAAAAGCCTTGCGCAGCTTCTCATCGGCGATGATGACATTGCCAGTGTGGCAGCCCGCGATATTGAACGTCTTGGTTGGCGCCGTCATCATCACCAGCCGGTCCTGAATGTCCGGCGCGACATTGGCCATCACATGATGCTTGTGACCGGGATAGACGAGGTCGTGGTGGATTTCGTCCGACACCAAAATCAGGTCATGACGCTTGGCAAAGTCTGCCACGCCACGCAGTTCCTCGACCGTCCAGACCCGTCCGCCCGGATTGTGCGGCGAGCACAGGATCAGCATCTTTTCGCGTCCGGTCATCAGCTTGTCCCAGGCCGCGAAATCCATCCTGTACCGGCCATTGTCGTCGGTCAGCGGGCATTCCACTACCTGCCGACCTGCGGCTTTGATGATGCGCGCGAAGGCATGATACACGGGCGTCGTCAGAACCACGCCGTCTCCCGGCTTGGTAAAGGCGTCGATGCACATCGAAGTGCCGTTCACCAGCCCATGCGTGGTGAAAACCCACGAAGGCTCCACGGTCCAGCCGTGCCGGGTCTGCATCCACCAGCGGATCGCATCCAGATAGGCTTTGTCGTCGCCGAAATAGCCATAGACGCCGTGAGCAGCCATATCCTCGACGGAGCGTTGCACAACGGCTGGCGGCGGGAAATCCATGTCGGCCACCCACATGGCCAGCCCGTCATCGGGCTTCACGCCATACAGGCTTTCCATCATGTCCCATTTCACCGAATGGGTGCCGCAACGGTCGATGATCCTGTCGAAATCCATGAAAACTCCGGGTATGAACTGGCGTGACTTTGAGGGCGGACGCAGCCGACTGCAAGAGCGCGGCGCGCGGCCTCTATAGCCGAAGTCAGATCGTTCGGTAAAGTGCCGCAAAAGTGGATCAATATTCTGACTTTAGCTCATTATTCGGGTGTAAGTTCTGTTCCTTGGCAGTCCGTAGGATTAACTTTCCGAAAGGTGATTCCTGCACGTCGTCGATACCTCCCATTGCGTGCGGGCCAGCCATGTCCTAAATCGTCGGGCATGACCCTGCGCCAGATCCTTATCCATCCCGACCCGCGCCTGAAAAAGGCGGCCGAGCCCGTAACCGAAGTTACGGATGCTATCCGTTCGGCTGCGGCAGACATGCTGGAAACCATGTACGACGCGCCCGGCGTTGGCCTTGCTGGTCCGCAAATCGGGGTGATGTCGCGCATTTTCGTTATGGATTGCGTGAAGGATCCCGAAGCCGAGTCGCGGCCGATGGTCTTGATGAATCCCGAAATCACTTGGTCATCGGACGAATTGCGCACCTACGAAGAGGGGTGCCTGTCGATCCCCGAGCAATATGCCGAGGTTGAGCGTCCGTCCGAAGTCAAGGTCCGCTGGCTGGGGCTCGATGGCAAAATGCACGAGGAGCATTTCACCGGCCTATGGGCGACCTGCGCCCAACACGAGATGGACCATCTCGATGGCAAACTGTTCATCGACTATCTCTCGCCGCTGAAGCGCCAGCTTATCACCCGCAAGATGGAGAAGCTCAAACGCGACCGGGCGCGTGGGTTCGAGTGAGCGTTCGCGCCTTCATTCCCTATCCTGACAAGCGCCTCCGCACGGCCGCCGATCCAGTGGCGTCGGTCACCGAAACGGTGCGTATGATCTGGGACGACATGGTCGAGACGATGGACGCGATGCCCGGCGTTGGCCTCGCTGCGCCGCAGATCGGGATCATGCTGCGCCTTGCTGTCGTGGATGCCTCCGACAAGCGCGGACAGGCCGTCAAGATGGCGAACCCCGAAATCCTTCACGCCTCGGTCCAGTTCCGCAAACACGAGGAAGCCAGCCCGAACCTGCCCGGCGTCTCGGCGATCATCGAGCGGCCGCGCGCGGTCACGGTGCGGTTCCTGAACGAAGCGGGCGATCCGGAAGAGCGTGATTTCGTCGGCCTGTGGGCCACAAGCGTTCAGCATCAGATCGACCATCTGAACGGCAAGGTCTATGTCGACCACCTTTCGCCTCTTCGCAAAAAGATGCTGGTTGCCAAGGCCGAGAAATTCAGGCGGCTGGCGTGAAAGTCATCTTCATGGGAACGCCGGACTTTTCTGTCCCGGCGCTTAGGGCCATCGCTGCCCAACACGAGGTCGTCGCTGTCTATTCGCAGCCGCCCCGTCCCGCCGGTCGCGGCAAGAAGGACCGTCCTGCTCCAGTTCAATCCGCTGCCGAAGAGATGGGCCTGCCGGTCCGTCATCCGACAAAACTGCGCGATGAAGCCGAGATACGAGCGTTTGCCGGGCTTGGTGCGGATGTGGCGGTGGTGGTCGCCTATGGGCTGATCTTGCCGGAAGCCATTCTGGAGGCGCCAAGGCGCGGTTGTCTCAATATTCACGCCTCGCTTCTGCCGCGCTGGCGCGGCGCGGCGCCGATCCACCGCGCGATCATGGCGGGCGATACCGAAACCGGCGTCTGCATCATGCAGATGGACGAAGGGCTCGACACCGGCCCGGTCCTGTTGCGCCAGGCAACTGACATCGGCGCGACCGAAACGACGGCTGACCTGCATGACCGGCTTTCGGACATGGGCGCGCTGCTGATCCTTAAGGCTTTGGCGCGTTTGTCAGACCTGAAGCCGGTTGAGCAACCAGCCGAAGGTGTGACCTATGCCCAGAAGATCGATAAGGCCGAAGCGCACATCGACTGGGGCCGCTCTGCCGCCGAGGTTGATCGCCTGATCCGTGGACTGTCGCCCTTTCCCGGCGCATGGACGGAAGTGGCGGGCGAGCGTCTGAAGCTTTTGCGGTCGCGCGTGGAAGAAGGCTCCGCTGCCCCCGGCACGATTCTGCGCGGCCTGACCATCGCTTGCGGCAAGGATGCCGTCGACATCACCGAAGCCCAGCGCGAGGGCAAGAAGCCCATGGGTGCTGCCGATCTTCTAAAGGGCTGGGCGCTGCCCTCCCGTCTCGGCTGATCCCACCGCAGCCCATTCACAAACCGCCTGCACCTACCCATATTCAAATCAAGTTTGGGAAAGGCTCAACATGGCAATGCTTGCCCTCTTCATCGTCGGTGCTGCTGCAGGACTGATCGCCACGCGCCTCATGCGGATCGAAACCGATCTGGTCAGCACCATCGCCATCGGCGTACTGGGCGCGCTTGCCGGACGCCTGCTGTTGCGCTTCATCGCCATGATTACCGGCTGGGCGGCAGGTTTCCTTGGCGCAGTGCTGGGAGCCATGGTGCTGATCTGGCTTTGGGGCCGTTTCATCGAGGGTAAGCGCTGAACGGCGCCAACTGCCCGCATTTCGTGATCATAAATATCCCGCAGGGGGTCCGGGGGACGTGAAGTCCCCCGGTGGGTCGGCCCCAAAGGGGACGAAACCATGTTCCTTCCTGACAGCTAATGTCAGGAGCAATCTGCCAGACAGGCGGCATCAGCAAAAAGGTGCCCCATGACAGAACCAACCCGCACATTCTGGATCGCCGTTGCCTCTGCCAACCACGTCGCGCGCGGCCTTGCCGGGGGATTCATGCAGGTCTGTCACGGGAAGGAGGGTCCGCTAAAGCGGCTCCGCGTCGGAGATGACGTGGTGTACTACTCCCCGACCGAGACATTCGGCGCGCGTGATATCTGTCAGGCGTTCACCGCCATCGGCACAGTCCGCGAAACTCCACCTTACAGGTACGACATGGGCGGAGGCTTCGTTCCCTTTCGCCGCGATGTCGACTGGGCCCAAGCCTTGGTCGCACCGATCAGGCCGCTCCTCGACCATCTCGATTTCACACGGGGAAAGCCGAACTGGGGTCATCCGTTCCGCTACGGACTGTTCCAGATCAGTGCGGAGGATTTCTGCACCATCGCCCAAGCGATGGCTGTCAGCCCTGATCGCCGGCGCGGGCTTTTTGCGGCTTGAATGGTGCCATGCCAGCGCGCGCCAGAGCGTCGGCGCGTTCGTTCTCCTCGTGACCGGCATGGCCCTTGATCCACTTCCACGTCACCTGGTGACGCTTCTGGGCCAGATCGAGCCGCTGCCACAGGTCGACATTCTTGACGGGCTTGCCGTCCGATGTCTTCCAGCCGTTGCGTTTCCAGCCGTGTATCCACTGGCCAACGCCATTCTTCACATAGGCGCTGTCGGTCACGATGGTCAGTTCGGTCTCCTTGGCCAAGGCCTCAAGTGCCGAGATGGCGGCCAGAAGCTCCATGCGGTTGTTGGTGGTATCGGGTTCGCCACCTTTCAACTCGCGTTCCTTCAGAACCGTCGCGCCATCGCGCGCAATCAGCAGCGCCCCCCAGCCACCAGGGCCGGGATTGCCCGAGCAGGCACCGTCAGTATAGGCGAAAAACTCGGCCATTCCGCCCCTCAGACCGGCTCACGCAGGACGCGCGGCACCTTGAATTCGACGTTTTCCCGAGCGGTCTCAACCAGCTCTACCGTCACGTCATAATGCGCGCGAAAGGCGTCCAGAACCTCGTTGACCAGCACCTCTGGTGCAGAAGCGCCCGCTGTCACACCCACGGCAGAAATGCCGCCGAGCGCGCGCCAGTCAATCTCGGTCGCCCGTTGAACCAGTTGCGCATAGGCACAACCCGCGGCACGCCCGACTTCCACCAGCCGTTTCGAATTCGATGAATTCGGTGCACCGATCACCAGAAGCGCGTCGATTTTTGGCGCAATGGCCTTGACCGCTTCCTGGCGGTTCGTCGTCGCATAGCAGATGTCTTCCTTATGCGGCCCGATGATGCCGGGAAAACGCGCCTTCAGCGCTGCCACGATCCCGGCAGTATCATCGACGGAAAGCGTGGTCTGCGTGATGAACGCCAGTTTTTGCGGATCGCGCGGGGTCACATGCGCCACGTCTTCAACCGTTTCGACCAGCAAAACCTCGCCGTCCGGCAATTGACCCATGGTGCCAAGGGTTTCCGGATGGCCGGCGTGGCCGATCATCACCATCTGAAGCCCGTTTTCATGGTGCCGCTCGGCCTCGATATGGACCTTGGAGACCAGAGGACAGGTCGCATCGACAAAAACCATCTCGCGCCGGCGGGCTTCGGCGGGAATGGCTTTCGGTACGCCGTGCGCCGAAAAGATCACCGGACGGTCGTTCGGCGCATCAGAGAGTTCTTCGACAAAGACAGCACCCTTGTCGCGCAGGCCGTCCACCACGTAGCGGTTATGGACGATCTCGTGGCGGACATAGACCGGCGCGCCCCACTTCTCGATCGCCATCTCCACGATCTTGATGGCGCGGTCGACGCCAGCGCAGAAACCGCGCGGCGCAGCAAGGTAAAGCGTCAGTGGAGGAAGCGCGGTCATGGGCATCTGTCGTTGTTCGGGCTGTCTTTAGCTAAGGGCTGATTGCGCCAAGGTCCACCCGTCTTTGCATCGGGCGGCCCACATTGCGGGAGGAGAGAAAAGCACAAAAGCCAGCGCACCTCGCGGTGGCTGGTCCCT
The DNA here is from genome assembly GCA_049289975.1 of Paracoccaceae bacterium. Classification (GTDB taxonomy): domain Bacteria; phylum Pseudomonadota; class Alphaproteobacteria; order Rhodobacterales; family Rhodobacteraceae; genus TMP-24. The sequence continues at coordinate 11,995 of JBATMT010000044.1, forward strand.
CATGATCTGCTTCAGACCGCATCCCCATACGGTCCGAAGTGATCTCAGTCCTCGATCACGCCAGCGGCGAGAGGTTCATTGCGCGGTTCACGCGGCGGACGGCCAATGACATCGCGCAGGGCATCAAGCTCGATGAAGTTGTCGGCCTGACGACGCAATTCATCGGCGATCATTGGTGGTTGCGACCGGATCGTCGAAACCACAGAAACCCGAACGCCTTGGCGTTGCAGGCTTTCCACCAATGCGCGAAAGTCGCCATCGCCCGAGAACAGCACGACATGATCCACGCGCGGTGCAAGCTCCATGGCGTCGACGGTCAGCTCGACTTCCATGTTGCCTTTGACCTTACGTCGGCCTTGGCTGTCGGTATATTCGCGGGCCGGTTTGGTCACCATCGAGAAGCCGTTGTAGTTCAACCAATCAACCAAAGGGCGAATCGGTGAATAGTCGTCATTCTCGAGGAGAGCCGTGTAGTAGAAAGCCCTGAGCAATTTCGAACGCCGTTCGAATTCTTGCCGTAAGAGCTTGTAATCGATGTCAAATCCCAACGCCTTTGCCGCCGCGTAGAGGTTGGAGCCATCGATGAATAGCGCAAGCCGTTCGTCCTTGTAGAACATAAAAGTCCCTTTCAAAATCTTCGTGTCGAGACTTCCGAGAGTGGCTTCGGAAGGATAGTGAGGAGTAGGTTACCACTTACGCCAGAAATTACACCCCTATGCGAAAAGGTATGTCGTTTGAAATCTATCCTTAAGGACAGTCGCATCTTGCTGGCTCTTGGGGCCAACGAACCC
>JBATMT010000045.1:0-12179 GCA_049289975.1 Paracoccaceae bacterium
GAGCAAAATCTGTTGTCCCGGTTACCTGCGCCCGCTTCCAATCGACACCTTCAAAGAACGCCTTGGTACTTTCGACTTCGCGGTAGCGAGCGTCCATGTCGAAGGGCGAATTACGGTGGATGATGGCGTTGGCCTCGTCCAGATAAGTGAAGACCCGGTCGAAATCCTTGATGTCCTCCAGCGCCTTCGCAATCGCAAAGCAAAAAGCCATGCGTTCGTTGGAATAGGGCGCCGTCTTGGCATGCAGTTCAATCATCTGATCGATGATTGGATCACCGGCCTTTGTCTTGTGGGCGGCAATGAACAGGCGGTAGTTTTCGCCATTGGTGGGGTCCAGTTCGAAGCCACGGCGGAACAGCGGCACCGCCTCGTCAAATTTGCCCAGCGTCTGAAGCAAGGACGCAAGACCGACCGTTGCGACAGGGGAGTCAGGGTCTTTCTCCAGAGCTAGCCGGAAGTTCGCAAGAGCCAGTTCGTCCTTGCCCTGACGTGCCTGCGCCTGTGCCAATAGCCCGATAGCTTCACTGCCTTTCTTGACTGGACGACCGTCGACAGTTTTGGGTGTCAGCGCCAACGCCTTGGTAAAAAACTCCTCGGCCTTGCGGTAGTTCTTCAGCCTCGTGTGGGCATTGCCAGCAGCAAGATAGAATGGCTGCGACTCTGCGGCCGGACCTGCCACGCGGTTGAGCAAGCGGAGTGAGAGTTGCGGCAAACCACCGCGCGTGAAGAGCGTCGCCACCACAACCAGTGCAGTCGCAAGACCCGGCGCAAGGCAGACGGCGCGGCGGAAGTGTTCGCTGGCATCGTCGTCGCGCTTTTGATCAAGCATCAGGCGGCCGAGATTCTCATGGGCCTCGGCATAGTTCGGATCAAGCCGGATGCATCTTTGGAAGGATTGCTCGGCGGTTGTCATCTTGCCCAGTTTGGCCTGTGCCGACCCCAGTATGTTCCAGCCAATAGCAGAATCCGGGTGGACTTTCAGAAGGCCCAAAGCGATCGCTTCGGCCTCGGCGAACTTGCCAGCTCCCATCATCGCAACAAGACGGGCAATGTCGGCCTTGTTGGCACCGCCAAGCTTCGGTCGTGTGCTTTTGCGGTGTGCGCCATAGCGGTCCTGAAGCACGATCTTGAACTTGGGATCGACGGGTGCCGACTTGACGACACGGATGATCTCTTCCTCGTCGCGCGGTTCGCCGCCAAGGGCCACCGCGTCGGACCATGCCAGCCAAATTGCCGTTTCCTGCGGTCTCAGGCGGACGGCCTCCTTGAGATGGCGAAGGGCGATTTCGAACTTGTTGATAGAGGTCAGGCAGCGGCCGATCTGGTAATGCGCTTCGGCAACGCGGGGATTGGCAGCAATGATCCTGCCGTAGGTGTGAATCGCAGCATCGAACTGACCGGCATTCTGCTGTTTCAGCCCCTCGGCGTAGACCTTTTGAATGTCATCCGCCGTCATTTCCATCGTCATGTCTGTCCCGCCTCGAGTTTTGCGGGAGTCTAACCGTGGGGTCTGGCATTGTCGAGTTGACCCCAAAAGCAAAAGAGCGGGCCGAAGCCCGCTCTTTCGTTAGTCATGCGCTGATCAGATGATCAGAACGACAGGCCCAGACCGGCCGACCAGGTTTTGGAACCATGACCGTTGCCGTTGCCGTAGGCGATACCGCCGTTCGAACCGCTGCTTGCACCGTAGCCGACCATGGCAACGGCACCGCCGCCGAGGTCATAGTTGGCAACGAGGCCCCAGCCTTTCGGGTCAGAAACGCCAGCTTGTGCTGCCGAGTAGACGCCGTAGTTCGCGCCAACGGTCAGAGCACCGGTGGTGTAAGCGACGCCCAGACCAACCCAGCTATCAACAAACACGCCGTTGCCGACGTAGTCGGTGAACGTCAGGCCGTCGTCGACGGTACCCAGAACGCCGTCAGCGCCATCGTCGCTATTGAAGTTAGCGTAGCCGAGCGAAGCCGAGAAGCCATTGGCCATCTTTGCAGTCGCAGCAAGGCTGATGGTATCAGCGCTGCCGTCGGTTTGGTAACCGATACCAGCGGTGATGTCAGCGCCACCCATGGAGCCCGACCATTTGCCGCCGAGGCCGATGATAGGATCTGCATTGATGCCATCGCCGATTACGTTGGTACCAGAAAGGTTAGCATAGGAGCCATCGTCGTCCTGCTCGACCGACACTGCAACGCCGTAGTCACCGAACGAATATTCGTAGCGAGCAACTTGGTCGTCATACCTGCCGTCCATACCGGTGTTCCAGTATACGCCGGCGTGGGTCGAGTGATCGTCAGAGATCGAGGTGCCGGAGTAGATATCCGGAACAGCCCAATCGAGAGCGCCAGCTGTCTCACCGAGGGTCAGCTTGCCGAACGCGCCCGAAATCCAGAAGGCTTCGTCGTCGATTTTCAGGCCGCCGTCGATTTTCTGGGGCGAGTTGGTTTCTTCGATCTGAACTTTACCACCGAACGAGAGACCGCCATCGGTTTCGCTCGAGAAGTTGAAGTTCACTTGCCAGTCGTTGTGGAACTGGGTGGTGTAGCCGTTGTTGCCGCCGTCGACGCCGATTTCAGCGTAGCCGTCGAGCTTGATTTCTGCGGACGCGGCGCCAGCGAAAGCGACGAGCGCGGTGGTCGCAAGAAGAACCTTTTTCATTTCGTTTCCCTCGTTGTGTCAAAGGTAGGCCCAACTCAGGGGAATCCGAATTGGGTATGCCCCTATTTCCCCTCTCGACCCCGCCAATGCAATGGAAAGGACCGTAAGCACCGGAAGATCAAGGCCGATGGTGCAGTCTTGCCACAGTGATATGGTCGGCGCCCTGCAACCGCTCATATGGACTCGCGCGGGAAAAGCCTTGTTCGCCGGATGGGCCTCGGCTAGACAGCGAATTGAATGGTTTGGGTCTCATGGGCGGTACTATGACGCGATCAGTCCGGATGAATATGCGCCTGACGATTCTGGGCGGGCTTGTCGCAACTTTGGCGGCCTGCGGTGGAATCAGCAGCGGCGACAGCGGGCTGTTTGGCCGTCGCTCAAGCGAGCCGTCGGCGACGACCGCTCAAAAACGGGCTGCGGCTGCGGCGCAAGCGACCCCAGAGCTTGGAACTGATCGCAATGGCCGTAAACTGCGCCAGCCGCGATCAACATTCTTCGACTTGTTCAAGAACAACGCCGACCCGAATGTCACCGTCGAGGTGAACCGATATCTGTGGAACGCCTCGCTTGAAGTCCTGAACTTCCTTCCGATCCAGTCGGTGGATCCGTTCTCGGGCGTGATCGTGACCGGCTATGGAACGACTCCGGGCGGCGGCCGTGCGTATCGCGCCACTATATATGTGCAAGATCCCGCGCTGGATGCCCGTTCGCTGAAAGTGTCGCTGGTGTCGAAATCAGGCCCGGTCGATGCAGCTACAGTTCGCGCTGTCGAGGATGCGATCCTGACCCGCGCGCGCCAGCTGCGAATCCGCGACGGCAAGCTCTGAGCCAGCGACTCTCACATCTATATTAGAAGGCTGAAAGGCTGGTCTCTCTGGACCTTGCCTTTTCAGCTTGTATAACCACGCGGCATTCTTTCGAAGGAAGACCCGATGTCGCGTTACGAGCCAGCCAGCAGCGAACCGAAATGGCAGGAAGCCTGGGACAAGGCCGGGGCATTCCTTGCGCGGCGCGATCCGGCAAAACCCAAGTATTATGTGCTAGAGATGTTCCCCTATCCGTCGGGGCGCATCCACATGGGTCACGTCCGCAACTATACGATGGGCGACGTGGTCGCGCGCTACAAGGCGTCGCAAGGCTTCAGCGTTCTGCACCCGATGGGCTGGGACGCCTTCGGTATGCCCGCCGAAAACGCCGCGATGGAGCGGGGCGGCCATCCGAAGGACTGGACCTACGGCAATATCGCCGACATGCGCGCGCAGATGAAGCCGCTGGGTCTTTCCATCGACTGGAGTCGCGAGTTCGCCACTTGTGATCCGGAATACTACGGTCAGCAGCAGTCGATGTTCATCGACATGATGGAAAAGGGCCTCGTCTACCGCAAGAACGCCGTGGTGAACTGGGACCCGGTCGACATGACGGTTCTGGCGAACGAGCAAGTCATCGACGGCAAGGGCTGGCGGTCTGGGGCCATCGTGGAACGGCGTGAGCTGACGCAATGGTTCTTCAAGATTTCCGACTATTCGGCTGAATTGCTCGATGCACTTGATAGCCTGACCAACTGGCCAGAGAAGGTGCGCCTGATGCAGGCCAACTGGATTGGCAAGTCTCGCGGGGTCGAGGTCGATTTCCCGCTGACCGCGCCCATGGCGGGCCTTGAGGCGTTGACCTGCTATTCCACCCGCCCCGATACGCTGCGTGCCGCGACATTCATGGCCATCGCGCCGGAACATCCACTGGCCCGTGCGCTGGCTGCTGCCGATCCGAAGGTTGCCACCTTCTGCGAGGAATGCCGCAAGGGCGGCACAAGTGAAGCCGCCATCGAGACGGCCGAGAAGTTGGGAATGAATACAGGCCTGATGGTCCGCCACCCGATCTATCCCGATAGCGAACTGGGCATCTGGATCGGCAACTTCGTCCTGATGGAATATGGTACCGGCGCCATCTATGGCTGCCCGGCCCATGACCAGCGCGACCTCGATTTTGCGAGGAAATACGGGCTGTCGGTCGAAAACGCCTTCCACATGCCGGGCGAGACCAATGTCATCGGGACCGAAGCCCTGGTTCCGGCCAAAGATGCGGCGGTGGTCTATGTTGATCACTTCACCGGCCAGACCCAATCCACCGGCTATGACATGATCGAAGCGTCCATCGACTGGATGGAGGAGCGCGGACTGGGTAAGGGTCAGGTCAAATACCGCCTGCGCGACTGGGGCATTTCCCGTCAACGCTATTGGGGCTGCCCGATTCCGGTCATCCATTGTGCCGATTGCGGCATCGTTGCCGAGAAGAAGGAAAACCTGCCCGTCCGGTTGCCCGACGATGTGACATTCGACATTCCCGGCAACCCGCTTGACCGTCACCCGACCTGGCGCAATTGCACCTGCCCGAAATGTGGGGGAAGAGCGCGGCGCGAGACGGACACGATGGATACGTTCGTCGATTCGTCGTGGTACTACGCGCGCTTCACTGCGCCGCACGCCAACACGCCGACGGTGATGGAAGATGCCGACTACTGGATGAACGTCGACCAGTATATCGGAGGGATCGAACATGCGATTCTCCACCTGCTCTATTCGCGCTTCTTCGCACGGGCGATGATGCAGACCGGCCACCTGCCCAAGAAGGCTATCGAGCCGTTCAATGCGTTGTTCACGCAAGGAATGGTGACGCACGAAATCTATTTGACTCGCGATGCCAACGGTCGCCCGGTCTACCATCTGCCCGAGGATGTGACAGAGGGAAGGCTTGCGGACGGAACGTCGGTCGAAGTCATCCCCTCGGCCAAGATGTCCAAATCCAAGAAGAACGTCGTCGACCCGATGAATATCATCGCCTCGTTCGGTGCCGACACCGCGCGCTGGTTTGTCATGTCCGACAGCCCGCCCGAGCGGGACGTGGAATGGACGGCTTCGGGGGCCGAGGCGGCGTTCAAGCACCTCAACCGGGTCTGGATTCTGTCTGACCGGATCACGCAGCTGCCTGCCGACAAGGCCGGCAAGGGCGATGACGAGTTGTTGCGCGCGATGCATCGCGGCATTGCTGATGTAACCAAGTCGATCGAGGGCTTTGCCTTCAACAAGGCCATCGCCAAGCTCTATGAATTGGCGAACGCCATCCAGAAGTCCGACGCCTCGAAAGCCACGCAGAGACAGGCGGTGATGGTTCTGGCGCAGCTCATGTCGCCGATGACGCCGCACCTGTCGGAAGACATATGGCAGGCACAGGGTGGCGCAGGACTGATCGCGCAGGCGCCGTGGCCGAAGGCCGATCCTGCGATGCTGGAAGACGACACGGTGGTCTTGCCAGTCCAGATCAACGGCAAACGCCGCGCGGAAATCAGCGTACCGAAAGATATGCCCGCGTCCGAGGTTGAAAAGATTGCGCTCGCGGATGAAGCTGTGGTCAAGTTCCTTGCCGGTCAGCCAGTCAAGAAGCTGATCGTCGTACCGGGCCGAATCGTCAATGTCGTCATCTGATCGCCGCACTGTCCTGACCCTGCTCGCGGCCCTGCCGGTCGCTGCCTGCGGTTTCGTGCCTGCTTACGGACCGAATGGCCCGGCGAAAGGTCTGATGGGGCGCGTCAGGGTCGATGACCCCAGCGACAAACGCGACTTCGATCTGGTGGCGCGACTCGAAGAGCGATTGGGGCGGCCGGAAGCGACCGCCTATCGGCTGGCCTACACGGTCACGACGTCGAATACGGCGCTGGGTATCACCCAGACCAACGCCATCACCCGCTACAACGTTTCGGGTCATGTCGACTATACACTACGGTCGGGCCTGGACGATTCTGTCCTGATCTCTGGCACGGTTCAGAACTTCACGTCCTACTCCGCCTCCGGCACTGTGGTTTCGACTGCTGCTGCCGAGCGCGATGCTTATGTCCGCCTGATGCGGCTTCTGGCCGACGAGATCGTGACCGACATGATCGCCAAATCCTCGGCTCTGGCGACCCCATGAAACTGACGGGGGCTGCGGCTTCGCGCTATTTCGCCCGACCGGCGCCTGACCGTGCGGGACTTCTGATCTACGGGGTCGACGCCATGCGCGTGGCGTTGAAACGGCAAGAGGTGATCGCTGCGCTGGTCGGGCCACAGGGCGAATCCGAGATGCGCCTGACACGGATTCCGGCATCAGATCTGCGCAAGGACCCGGCACTGGTGCAAGACGCGCTGAAGGCGCAAGGTTTCTTTCCCGGTCCACGGGTGGCCTTCGTCGAGGAGGCCAACGATACGCTTGCCCCGAATCTGACGGAGGCGTTGGCTGAATGGCGGGCGGGCGATGCGACGCTGGTGGTCACGGCCGGAAACCTGACCAAGGCATCCGCCCTGAAGAAACTGTTCGAGGATCATCCGAACGCCTATGCGGCGGGCATATACGACGACCCGCCAACGCGCGAAGAAATCGAGGCAACGCTGACAAAGGCCGGACTGCGCGATATCGGCTCTGGCGCGATGACCGACCTGCTCGCCTTGGCGCGCGAGCTTGATCCGGGCGACTTCCGCCAAACCATCGAGAAGATCTCGCTTTATAAATACGGCGACACGTCGCCCCTGACGCCCGAAGATGTGGCCAACTGTGCGCCGCAAACCATTGAAGCCGAGGTCGACGATGTGCTGCACGCCGTGGCCGAGGCTCAGGCAGCGCGGGTTGGCCCACTGATCCGCAGACTGGAAGGTCAGGGCGTGAACCCGGTCACGCTGTGCATCGGCGCACTTCGACATTTCCGCGCGCTGCATAGTGCGGCGTCTGATCCCGGTGGACCGGCGGCGGGCATTGCCCGGATGCGCCCGCCCATCTTCGGGCCGCGACGCGACCGCATGCTGAAGCAGGCCCAGGGCTGGGGGATGCGCAAGCTGGAACAGGGGCTTGAAGTGCTGATTGACACCGACCTGACGCTGCGCTCGACCTCACGCGCGCCGACGATGGCAGTCATGGAACGCGCGCTGATCCGTCTGGCAATGCTTGGCCGATGACACGCGGTCGCCGCATTCTTCGCTCGCTTGGTCCCGCGCTGGCGCGACCTGCTCCGGTCGAGATCCTGCGCTCCGCGCTTGGTGCGGGCATTGGTCTTCTGTCCTGCGGCCTGCTTGCCAGCGTCATGCTCCGCCACGATGGCAGCGCCATGTCGCTGTTGATAGCACCGCTGGGCGCTTCGGCGTTTCTGGCCTTTGGCGTGCCGAACAGCCCTCTGGCGCAGCCGTGGTCTGCTGTCGTCGGCAACTGCGTGTCGGCACTGGCGGCGATCACCATATTGCATCTGGTCGGCGAGCCGATGCTGGCGGTGCCACTTGCCGTCGCGGGGGCGGTTGTCGTGATGATGCTGGTTCGTGCGATGCATCCGCCCGGCGGGGCCGTGGCCCTGCTGATTGCGCTCAACCCGGCGCTAGTCGCCAAGGCGGGCTTTGGATTTGCCGTCATTCCGGTAGCTTTGGACACAGCGGTTCTGGTGCTTCTGGCGACACTCTTCAACCGCGCCACCGGGCGGAAATATCCGTTCCGGCAACCGCCAGCCGAAAGCTCGCACCAGACGCAAGACACCGCGCCCGACCGCCGACTTGGTCTGTCCGCCGATGATCTGGGCCGCATTCTCAGCGACCTGCGCCTTGCCGCCAACATCGGACCGGAAGACCTTGCCCGCCTGATCGGCGCCGCCGAGGCCGAAGCGACAGCGCGGCATGTCGGCGGGCTGACGGCGGCCGATGTAATGTCGCACGACGTAGTGACAGTGTTGCCTGATACGCATGTCGATGATCTTACCCGGCTTTTCCTGTCGCGCGGCTTCAAGACCCTGCCGGTAGTGGCAGAGAACGGCCAATACCTCGGCCTTCTGTCGCAGGCAGATCTTCTGGGTCAGCGCGACGACCGGGTGGAAGCGCAGGCACTGATGCACCCCTCGCGCGATGCCGCCACCCCGAATACTCCACTTGCGCCGCTTCTGAAGCTTCTGGCCGACGGTGGTCAGCAATCAGTGCCGGTTCTTGATCACGGCAAGCTGGTAGGCATCGTCACACGCAGCGACATGATCGGTGCCCTTGCCTATGAACTGAGCCGGTAGACTGGACAGTGAGTTCCCTTCGTGCAGTCTTTGCCGTCAAAGTGCCAATCGCTAGAAACGAGGCCACCATGTATCAAATCGTCGGAACCATTCGCAGCCGCGCCTTCCGGGTGCTTTGGATGCTGGAAGAGCTCAGTCAGCCTTATGAGCATATCCCTGCCCAGCCACGGTCGGAACAGGCGTCCGAATTCAACCCGGCAGGCAAGGTGCCGACGCTCATGGACAATGGCGTGGCTATCACCGACTCGACTGCGATCATCCAGTATCTCGCCGACAGGCATGGCGCCCTGACCTTTCCCGCAGGAACGATCGAGCGTGCGCAGCAAGACAGTCTGACGCAATTCCTGCTTGACGAGTTCGACGCCGCCCTTTGGGTCGCGGCCCGCCATACGTTCATCTTGCCCGAAGAATTGCGCCACACAGCGATCAAGGACAGCCTGCGGTGGGAGTTTGCCCGCAGCCAGAAGGTCCTGACCCGGCGGATGGGCGACGGACCGTTCCTCATGGGCGCCGACATGACCGTGCCGGACATCATCCTGACCCACTGCGGCAACTGGGCCGAGGGGGCCAAGTTTCCGATCGATGAGCCAGCACTTGTCGACTACCTGAACCGAATGAGGGCACGGCCTGCGTTCAAGCGCGTCATGGGGTTGAAGTAGCCTTTACCCGGCCAGACCCCATCAGTCACCCGAGTAAGATTCTGCGCATTCCGGGCCGCTGAATCTGGCCATTTCGACGGTGGTGTCTTGGAAGCTCCGATAGGCCGACTGACCGCAAGATAGAACTTGAATAAAATTTTTACTTATCCTTCTATCGAGCCAGCGCATGGCCTGACTGACTGTCTCTGCGCCAGGTCATCGTAACTGGAAACAGGGTAGGCATTTCTTGAGTGAATTCGGTAAGATTCAGATTTTATCAAAAGAAAATAACACCTTGACCCACCTCATGCTTCTTGGCGCAGGGCGGGCGAGTGTCACCCGGTCACAACCGCGAATGAAATGGCGTTTTTTCGTTCGCGGTGAGAGCGAGCAAACCAGCGTGCGAGCTCACCTCTTGGCAGGGTACACCCTCGGCTAGAAAGCTACCGTCTGACCAACGATCGACAGTGCTGTTTGATGCAAGATTTCGGGATCGAAAAAGATGACCTTTTCTACATTTCTGGAGCTTGCCGAACAACGCCAAGACCTGAGTGAACGCCCTGCGTTCACGTTTCTTGAGGGCGATGAACACCGTTGTCTGAGCTATGGCGAGCTTGGGCAGAAGGCGCGCACGCTCGCGGGTCATATCCAGCGCCACGCGCTGGCAGGCGACCGCGTGTTGCTGGTTTATCCGCCGGGGCAGGACTATGTTGTTGCCTTCGTGGCCGCTGCACTGGCGGGCGTCGTCGCAGTGCCTGCTGTTTCGCCCAGTTCTCTGAAAGGATTGCCAAGGCTCGAGCTGATCGCTTCGGATTCCGGTGCGCGGCTGGTCCTGACCACGTCGGCATTGGCGGAAAGGCTTGCGAACTTTGGTGGGCCGATGGCCGCGCTTGCCCGTCTTGCGACCGACACCGACCTTGGCGAAAGCGCGTGGCAGCGGCCGCAGACCAAACCGCAGGACCTTCTGTTTCTGCAATATACGTCAGGCTCGACCGGCGATCCCAAGGGCGTGATGATCAGCCATGCCAACGCCATGGCGAACCTTGCGCAGTGTCAGGCGGCCTTCGGTCTGGTGGCGAACGATGTCATCGTCTCGTGGTTGCCGCCACACCATGATTTCGGGTTGGTCGGGGGCATCCTTTCGTCAATCTTCGTGGGCGCCCATGCGGTCCATCTGACGCCGCTGGCGTTTCTGACCCGTCCCTTGCGGTGGTTGCAGGCCATCAGCGATTTCCGTGCCACGGTCACCGGGGCTCCCAATTTCGCGTGGGAGCTGTGCTGCAGCCGCATTTCTGAGGAACAAAAGACCGGCCTTGACCTGTCGAGCCTGCGCGTTGCGATCAATGGCGCGGAGCGGGTGCGGGCCGAGACAGTGGAGGCCTTCTGTCGGTCCTTCGCATCTTGCGGCTTCGATCCCGGCGCGGCTACGCCTGCCTATGGACTGGCCGAGGCGACGCTTCTGGTCAGCGCATTACGCAACCGCAGATCCGGTATATTGCCGCGCAGCCTGACCGCGCGTAGCGGGATGGAAGATAGTCTTACCCACAATGGGGCTCTGGTCACCAACGGCGACGCCGCAAATACGGTGATCGTGGGTGCCGATGGCAGCATGCTGTCCGATGGCGAGATCGGGGAGATCTGGTTGCGCGGGCCTTCTGTGGCGCAGGGCTACTGGGGCAAACCACAAGAATCTGCGCGGGTATTTGGCCAATCGGTCGCCGGGCAAGGTGGTTACATGCGCTCGGGCGATCTGGGGTTCATCGAGGGTGGCGAACTGTTCGTGTCCGGCCGCTTGCGCGAACTGATCACGCTGGGTGGGCGCAATATCTTCCCGCAAGACATTGAGCCGGACGTCGAGGCGCTGAGCCCGGCTTTCCGACCGTCGGGCTGTGCGGTGGTCGGTGTCGAACAGAACGGTCTGACGCAACTGGTGATCCTGCAAGAGGTGCTGGGCAAGCGTGATCTGCAGACGGACGGACTGATAGAACAGATCCGCGCGATGCTGGCGGAAAGGCACGACGTGGCTGATCTGGCCGGTGTTGTCCTGTTGCGAACCGGCGACTTGCCTCGGACCACCAGCGGCAAGATTCAGCGCTACCGCGCCGCCGACATGCATCTGCGCGGCCAGTTCGCGCCGGTCTGGCAATGGCAGGCCGGAAACATCTCCATAAAATCGGATTTCGTTGCACCGCGCACACCTATCGAGGTCCGACTTGCCGATCTTTGGTCCGGTCTTCTGGAAATGGACAAGGTTTCGGTCACCGACAACTTCATGGAACTGAGCGGCAACTCACTCTTGGCGACGCAGGTGATTTCGGCTCTGTACCAGCAGTTCGGGGTAGATGTTTCGCTTCGTGCGCTGTTCGAAAATCCGACCATTGCCCAGCTCGCCCTGGAGATAGAGCGCGCGCAGGAACAGCAAGCGGCACATGCCGCGGCGACCAGCGCGCCGGCGCTCCACATGCCGATTTCGCGTGGGCAGATGCGGATGTTCTACCTTGATCAGTTCGCGCCCGGCGAGCCGATCTATAACCGACGACGGACGCTTGCTCTGGATGGCGAGGTTGCCGTCGACGTCCTTTCGCGTGCCGCGACCGAGCTGGCGCGTCGTCACGAAGTGTTGCGCTATCGGTTTGATGTGACCGAAGGGTCGCCCACAGCCTGGCTGATGCCCCTTGCGGCTGTCGGCGTGACGCAGATCAGCGTCCGCACTATGGCCGAGGCAAAAGCCGAAGCACAGTCTTTTGCGGATGCGCCATTTGATCTGATGTCCGGTCCGCTGTTTCGCATCGGCCTGATTTCAGAAGACGAAGACACCCATGTTATGG
>JBATMT010000046.1:0-10084 GCA_049289975.1 Paracoccaceae bacterium
GGTCCCAATACTTGCGCCGCGCCACATAAGGGTCGTGAGGATGGGACATGCTGACCGTCAGGCACCAGGGCCGGGGATCATTCCCACGCGAGAGATCGTATATCTTCTGCATCGCCTGATGAGCGACATCGTCGTCATATTCATACTGGTTGGTGATCTCGGCCACACCGGCCCCCGTCACCGACCCAAGGTTGTGATACCACCAGTCGATCCGCTCACCGGGTTTGCGGTAGTCGGGTGTCCAGCCGAAATCGGCGGGGTATATGTCGGTCGTCAGCCGCTCCTCGAATCCGTGCATCTGGTCGGGACCGACGAAATGCATCTTGCCCGAAAGTGCTGTCTGATACCCGGCGCGGCGTAAATGGTGTGCATAAGTCGGAATGTCCGACGCAAACTCGGCTGCATTGTCATAGACCCGCGTCGACGAGGGAAGTTGCCCAGACATGAAAGACGCACGGGCGGGGGCGCACAGCGGCGAGGCCGTATAGCAATTCGAAAATCGCGCAGACCGCGCGGCCAATTTCTTCAGATTGGGGGCATGAAGCCAGTCCGCCGGTCCATCCGGAAACAGCGTTCCGTTCAACTGGTCAACCATCAGGATCAGGATATTCGGGCGGCGGGATTGCTGGGTCATTGCGGCTCTCGAAAAGCGGGGTTCGCAATGCAGGTTTGAAGGCAAATGCCTGCGCGTCTGTCCCACAACCGACCATCATGAGCGACCTGCGTCACCACGACATATGCAGCAGAGATTCGTTTGCCCACGGGGCGACCAGATCGCCTCTCCGACCGCGTGTTTTCTTGTAAATTGTCGCCATGACTTGTCCATTTACGACGCAACCGGGTGCGACGCAACGCACGCATTGGGAGAGTTGTTGAACTAGCGGAAAAATCAGGGAAAAATCACCCCGCACCGACGCCGGTCTCGAAGCGCGATATGTCGCTTTCAGTGCGTCAAGCGGCGCGTTCTGAACAGAATCTCTGACCCCTTCAGCAACTCTGTCGGAAGCCTGAAAGGGGGCCGTATGAAGGTTGTGAACGCGTTTCCTCACGCTGTGGCAGAACATGCCGACATGGGCATTGTCCTGTCAGACGGCACCCGGCTTTCTGCGCGCGTGTGGATGCCCGAAGGCGAAGGCCCGTTTCCCGCGATTCTCGAGTTTCTGCCTTATCGCAAACGTGACGGCACAGTTGCCCGTGACGCGCTGACGCACCCCTATTTTGCCGGTCACGGCTATGCCTGTTTCCGCGTCGACATGCGGGGCAACGGCGACAGCGAAGGGCTGATGGAAGATGAATACTCGCCTCAGGAACTCGCCGACGCCTGCGAGGTGATTGACTGGATTGCGGGGCAGGGCTGGTCAAACGGCGCAGTCGGCATGATGGGGATAAGCTGGGGCGGCTTCAACTCGCTTCAGGTGGCGGCGCTGCAGCCAAAGCCACTCAAGGCAATCATCACGCTGTGCTCGACGGTCGATCGTTACGCTGACGATATCCACTTCAAGGGCGGTTGCCTTTTGAACGAGAACCTCGGCTGGGGCGCAACCATGTGGGCCTACTCGTCGCGGTCTCCGGATCCGGTACTCAGGCAGGGCTGGCATGAGATGTGGCTGGAACGGCTCGAGGCTGAACCCTTTCTTCCGGCTCATTGGCTTGATCACCAGCGTCGCGATGCCTATTGGAAGCACGGCTCGGTCTGTGAGGATTTCGCAAAGATCAAGGCGGCGGTGCTGGCAGTAGGTGGCTGGGGCGACAGCTACAAGAACGCCGTGCCGCAACTTGTTGAAAATATTGACGGTCCTGTGAAAGGGATTGTCGGGCCCTGGGTCCACAAATACCCGCATTTCGCCGTGCCGCATCCACAGATCGGCTTTCTGCAAGAAGCTCTGCGCTGGTGGGACAAATGGCTGAAAGGCGTGGAAACCGGTGTCGAAAACGACCCGGCCTATCGCGTTTACCTGATGGACGGCGTGCGCCCGGCGTCATGGTACAATGAGCGCCCCGGCCGATGGATCGCCGAACCTTCCTGGCCTTCACCGCAGGTAGAAAGTCACACTCTTGCGCTTGGGCCGTCGTCGCTGGGGCAGGGCGGGCCAATGCAGATCACGCTGGCCAGCCCGCAAGATTGCGGGATGGATGGCGGTGAGTTCTGCGCGATCTGGCTTGGCCCCG
This sequence comes from Paracoccaceae bacterium, assembly GCA_049289975.1. Classification (GTDB taxonomy): domain Bacteria; phylum Pseudomonadota; class Alphaproteobacteria; order Rhodobacterales; family Rhodobacteraceae; genus TMP-24. The sequence goes on from JBATMT010000046.1 coordinate 2,170, forward strand.
AGATGCCAGGCGATCAACGTCGAGACGATGCCTTCTCGGCCTGCTTCGACAGTGCCGCTCTTGATCAAACCGATATCGTCGGTGCGCCGGTCCTGACGTTGAGACTCCGATCGGACAAGCCGCAGGGGCAGATTGCCGTGCGGCTGAACCACATCCATCCCGACGGCGCGTCGACGCGCATCACCTGGGGTGTTCTGAACCTGACGCATCGCGACAGCCACGAGTTTCCGCAAAAACTGACGCCCGGCGAAGAGTTAGAGGTGCGGGTCGCTCTGGACCATATCGCCTATCGTCTGCCCGAGGGCCACCGGTTGCGCGTCGCTGTATCATCCAACTACTGGCCGATGATCTGGCCCGCACCTGAACAGGCGACGCTGACCCTGACGGGTGGCCACCTCGATCTGCCAGTCAGGACGAAGCCCGCTACAACCGACGAGGTCACATTCGAGCCGTCCGAAGGCGCTGCACCGCTGCGCCAGCGTGAGATCAGGCCGGATTCGCATGTGCGCCGGACCGAGATCGATCAGCGCACCGGGATCGTGTCGCTGATCATAGAGGATGATTTTGGCGAAGCCGAGAACCTCGATCACGGCGGCATAGCCGGGTCTGTGGCTCGCGAGCGCTGGGACATTCACCCCGACGATCCGCTTTCGGCGCGCGGACAGGCTCACTGGACAGAGGTTATCGAACGCGACGGCACCCGGCTGAGAACCGAGGCAATTTGCGGCATGACCTCGGATGCCACCCATTTCCACCTGAACGCCCGGATGGAGGCCTATGAGAACGAAACACTGGTGTTTGAACGCGATTTTGAGCGCTCAATCCCCCGTGATCACATGTGAACGCGAAATGATGTTACCGCTACGATGATTTTCGTTGTCAAATAGTGCGCAGCAAGTCAGCATTGACTCGGCAATCAACAAAAACCGCTCAACTGTCTTCAGGGAGACATGAATGAAAGACGATCTCGCTAAACTCATCGACTTTATCGACGCGGGCGGCCTCAGCCGCCGCGGATTCCTTGGCCGTGCTGCCGCCTTCGGCACCACTGCTCTTGTCGCAACCTCGATACTGCCGAAAGGCCTGCGCGCCGAGGAGCCCAAGAAGGGCGGCGTACTGAAGATGGGTCTGGGCGGCGGTGAATCCACCGACACGCTCGATCCTGGTCTTGCCGACGGTCCGGTGGCCTTCTCGGTCAACCGCCAGTGGGGCGACACGGTTGTGGCGATCACGCCCGACAACCAGCTCGAGCCGCGCCTTGCCGAAACGTTCAACTCGAACGCTGACAGCACCGAATGGACGCTGGCTATCCGGCAGGGCGTAAAGTTCCACGACGGCACCGACATGACCGCCGACGACGTGGTTGCCACGTTCAAGCGTCACTCGGACGAAAATTCCAAGTCCGGCGCGCTTGGCATCATGAAGGGCATCAAGGACATCAAGGCTGATGGCAACAACGTCATCCTGACGATGACCGGCCCGAACGCCGACTTGCCGTTCCTGCTTGCCGACTATCACCTTGTCGTCCAGCCGAAGGGTGGCGTCGACAATCCGAACGCCGGTATCGGCACCGGCCCCTACAAGGTCGTCAAGGAAGAGCCGGGCGTCCGCTACACGTTTGAAAAGAACGCTACCGACTGGGATGCTAACCGCGGCTACTACGATGGCGTTGAAATCATCGTCATCAACGACAACACGGCGCGGAACTCTGCCCTGCAATCGGGTCAGGTCCACATGGTCAACCGTGTCGACCCGAAGGTTGCAAAACTTCTCGGCAAGGCTCCGGGCGTGCAGGTTACGCACGTCGCAGGTCGCGGTCACTACGTCTTCATCATGCATTGCGACACCGCACCCTTCGATAACAAGGATCTGCGTCTGGCGCTCAAATACTCGATCAACCGTCAGGAATTGGTCGACAAGATCCTCGACGGCTTCGGCTCGGTCGGGAACGACATTCCGATCAACAAGGCCTATCCGCTGTTCGACGAAACGCTGGAACAGCGTCCGTTCGATCTTGCCAAGGCAACCGAGCATTACAAGGCTTCCGGCCACGATGGCAGCCCGATCGAGCTTCTTGTTGCTGACGGTGCCTTCCCCGGCGCAGTTGACGCAGCGACCCTGTGGCAGGCTTCGTGCCAGCAGGCAGGTATCCCGCTGTCGGTCAAGAAAGTCCCGGATGACGGCTACTGGTCGGACGTCTGGAACGTCAAACCGTTCTGCGCCAGCTACTGGGGTGGACGTCCCGTTCAGGATCAGATGTACTCGACCGCCTATCAGTCGACTGCTGACTGGAACGACACCCGCTTCAAGAACCCGGAATTCGACGACCTGCTGGTCAAGGCACGCGGCGAAACCGATCAGGTCAAGCGCAAGGAAATGTACTCGCAAATGGCCCACCTCTTGTGGGACGAAGGCGGCGTGATCGTTCCGATGTTCAACGACTGGGTCGATGCACATTCGGACACCGTCGCTGGCTGGATCGACATTCCGGATCAGGAAATGATGGGCGGCTACGCCTCGTGGAAAACCTGGATGGCGTGATCGCCACTGTTTGAAATCGCTGCTCTGCCCGGATTTTCCGGGCAGAGCGCTTCGGCTTGACCGCGCAAATTGCCTTGCTGCAAGCCATTCAGAAATAAGCGCTTTTTTTGTCTGGTGATTGCGCTAACTTCGATAGTGAATCGCCGCATTGCGCGAACCACGGAACCTAGGGGGAATAGGGGCCATGATCCGAATTTTGAATGCCGCGTCTTGTGCGGCGACTATGGCACCGCATGAGGCGTGCCTGGCCGCGATCTTGAAAGATCGAAAGGCAGGCCCGTGATGCATCCGGTCGTCAAGCTGGTATCCCAGCGCCTCGCCATCGGTGTGGTCTTGTTGCTCGCCGTCTCCGCCCTGATCTTCATCGGGACAGAGATGCTTCCAGGCGACGTGGCGCAATCGATCCTCGGGCAGTCCGCAACACCGGTCGCCCTTGAGAACCTTCGCAATGAGATGGGCCTGAACCAGCCGGCCACCGTGCGCTACTTCTCGTGGCTGTGGGGAATTTTGCATGGCGACCTCGGCACGGCGCTGACCAACAAGCAAGACATTGCCACCGAGATTGGCGAGCGGTTGGGCAACACGCTGTTCCTTGCCTTCTGGGCTGCGCTGATCTCCGTCCCGCTCGCAATCAGTCTTGGCCTCATGGCGGTCCGCTATCGCAACCGCTGGCCAGACAAGTTGATCTCGGGCGTGACGCTTGCCACCATCTCGCTTCCCGAATTCGTTGTGGGGTACATCTTGATGTATCTCTTCACGGTGAAGTTCCGCCTGTTTTCACCGATTGCCGCAATCTCCGACAGCATGTCACTTGGCGAAAAGCTGCAAACTGTGGCGCTCCCGGTCGCCGTGCTGGTGCTGGTGGTTCTGGCCCACATGATGCGGATGACGCGTGCCGCGATCCTTAACGTTATGCAGTCAGCCTATATCGAAACCGCCGAGTTGAAGGGCCTTCGCCCGTTTAACATCATTGCCCGCCACGCTTTCCCGAACGCAGTGGCGCCAGTAGTGAACGTGGTGATGATCAACCTTGCCTACCTTGTGGTGGGCGTTGTCGTGGTCGAGGTGGTGTTCGTCTATCCCGGCATGGGTCAATATCTCGTTGACCACGTTTCCAAGCGTGACCTGCCGGTGGTGCAGGCCTGCGGCCTGATCTTCGCCGGCGTCTATATCGGCCTGAACATCATCGCCGACGTCGTTTCCATTCTGGCCAACCCGCGACTGAGGCACCCGAAATGAGCCGCATACCCCTTTCCGCCCTCATCGGCCTTTTTGTCACCGGCCTGTTCTTCTTTGTCGCGATCTTTGCCCAGTGGATCGCACCCTACGGCATGGCCGAGATTGTCGGCGACGTTTGGGACCCACCGTCATCAACCTATCTGCTCGGCACCGACACGCTGGGGCGCGATCTGCTGTCCCGGATGATCTACGGCGCTCAGGTCACCATCTTCGTCGCGACGATGGCGACGGCTGTCAGCTTCATCACTGGCTCAACCCTCGGATTTACCGCCGCCGTTCTTGGCGGCTGGATCGATCAAGTCATGTCGCGCCTTGTCGACCTCTTCATGTCGATCCCGTCGCTAATCCTCGCACTCGTCATTCTGTCGGTTCTGCCCGTTACCATCCCGACGCTTATCATCGTCATGGGCCTTCTCGACTCGACCCGCGTCTACCGTCTTGCGCGGGCGGTCGCCGTCGACATCACCGTGATGGACTATGTCGAGGCCGCGCGTCTGCGTGGCGAGGGGACCCGCTGGATCATCTTCCGGGAAATCCTTCCAAACGCGCTGTCACCGCTCGTGGCCGAGCTTGGCTTGCGCTTCATCTTTGCGGTGTTGTTCATCTCGACCTTGTCATTCCTCGGCCTCGGCGTTCAGCCGCCATTGGCTGACTGGGGCGGCATCGTGAAGGAAAACAAGGAGGGCCTCGTCTATGGCATCTCGGCGGCACTGATCCCCGCGTTCGCAATCGCCGTCCTTGCAATTTCGGTGAACCTTGTTGCCGACTGGGTCCTGAACCGGACCACCAGCCTGAAGGGAGGCCGCGGTGCTTGATCAATCCTCCAAGCCACTTCTCGACATCCGCAACCTCAAGATTGGTGCCACGTCTTATCCACCGGGTGAAAAGCCCAAGGACGTGACGCTTGTCCACGGCGTGTCTTTCACGCTGCAAAAGGGCAGGGTCCTTGGCCTGATAGGCGAGTCCGGTGCCGGAAAATCCACCATCGGCCTGTCGTCCATGGCCTATGGACGTGGCGGCGTGAACATCACCGGCGGCGAAGTCTTCGTGAACGGACGCGACATCCTCAAAGGTGGCCCGGCAGGTCTTCGTGCGCTGCGCGGCAAGGAAGTGACCTACGTTTCTCAGTCTGCTGCGGCGTCCTTCAACCCCGCCAAGCGTCTGATGGAGCAGGTGATCGAGGCAACGCTGCTGCATGGCGTCATGGGCAAGGCCGAAGCCGAAGCGCGCGCGGTGGATCTCCTCCGCCAGCTTGGCCTGCCAAGCCCCGAGACCTTTGGCGAGCGTTTCCCTCACCAGGTCTCAGGCGGCCAGTTGCAGCGCGCCATGACCGCGATGGCGCTCTGCCCCAAACCAGACCTCGTCGTCTTCGACGAACCGACCACGGCGCTCGACGTGACCACCCAGATCGACGTGCTAGCCGCGATCAAGAAAGCCATCCGCGATACCGGCGTCGGCGCGCTCTACATCACGCACGACCTTGCCGTCGTGGCGCAAGTCGCCGACGAGATCATGGTGCTGCGCCACGGTCGCACCATCGAGCATGGCGATACCGGCCAGATCATCAACGAACCGCGCGAGGAATATACACGCGCGCTCGTCTCGGTCCGCTCGCACGAGCACCCAGAAAAACCCACGGGCGGTACTCCGGTTCTGAAGGTCGAAAACGTGACGGCCCGCTACAAGTCAGTGCCGATCGACGTGCTGAAGAACATCTCCGTTACTCTGGAAGCGGGCCACACATTGGCCGTGGTAGGAGAAAGCGGCTCGGGCAAATCCACGCTCGCCCGTGCGATCACTGGCCTTTTGCCACCGTCGCGCGGCAAGATGATCTTCAACGGCCGTGAACTGTCGAACGCGCTGCCCGGCCGGACCAAGGACGATCTGCGCGAATTGCAGATGATCTATCAGATGGCTGACGTAGCCATGAACCCGCGCCAGACTGTTGCAACCATTATCGGCCGCCCGCTCGAGTTCTATTTCGGCCTGCGCGGCGCCGAACGCGACAAGCGCGTACAGGAACTGCTGGACCAGATCGAGATGGGAAAGGGCTTTGCCGACCGCTACCCGGCAGAGCTTTCCGGCGGCCAGAAACAGCGCGTCTGCATCGCACGGTCGCTGGCAGCAAAGCCGAAGCTCATCATCTGCGACGAGGTGACATCGGCGCTCGACCCGTTGGTGGCGGAAGGCATCCTGAAACTGCTGCTCGACCTGCAAGCACAGGAAAACGTGGCCTATCTGTTCATTACCCACGATCTGGCGACGGTGCGCTCCATCGCTGACAGTATTGCGGTCATGTACAAGGGACAGGTCGTTCGCTATGGGCCCAAATCCGACGTGCTTGCGCCGCCGTTTGATGACTATACAGACCTGCTGCTGTCATCAGTTCCCGAGATGCGACTGGGTTGGCTGGAAGAAGTGATATCGCAACGCAAGATGGCCAGCGCCGGAAACTAAGGCCAAGGGCGTGCAGCGCAAACTTCTTTTGATTATCATCGACGGAGTTCCCTACAGGAACTGGCGCAGGCTTTTTGGCAATCTTGAGGGCTGGGTGAAGGCCGGCGAAGCGCGCGTCTGGCGGCACCGCTCTGTCCTGCCATCCACGTCGGCGTCCTGCTATGCGTCCATACACACCGGGGTGCCGCCGCAGGTCCACGGCTCTTGGGGCAATGAGCGGGTCTTTCGACTTTCACAGCCAGACGTGTTTTCCGAAGTTTCGAAGGCCGGTGGCAAGACAGGAGCTGTCGCCCATTCCTTCTGGTCGGAATTCTTCAACCGCTCACCCTTCGATGCAGTCCGCGATCTGGAATATGACGAGCCGGGCGGGACCATTACCCACGGTCGCTTCCATTCGATGACGGGCTACAACCTGATTAACCAGATGACACCGTCGGATTTTGACCTGTTCGCCACGCTGACGATGCTGACCGAGCGCTTCGGCATCGACTATGGCATGCTTCATACCTGCACGCTCGACTCGATGGGGCACCGTTATTACCACGACTGCGAAGAGATGGATAACGCCTGCTATCATCTGGATGCGACGCTCGCGGCGTTCATCGACCGCTGGCGCAAGTCTGGCTACGAGGTTCTGGTAACAGCCGACCACGGGCAGGACGACCGTGGCCATCATGGCGGAACGGGCGAATTGCAACAGGATGCTGCACTTTATTGGTTCGGCGGAGGAGAGGGGCCGACCGATGACGCTGTCATTGATCAGTTGCAACTGGCCCCCACGATTCTTTCGCGACTGGGTGTGCCGATCCCATCGTCAATGAAAGCTGTGCCGTTTCTGAAATAGCTGCCGCGCGTGTCAGGCGGCGTAGTCAGACTCTTCGCTGTCCAGAATGGCGCGCAGTTCGCTCAGATGGGCGTCGGCGAAACTGGTGTAGCTTTCCCAGTCGTGGGCGGTTTGTTCGGCGACGGTGTCGGCCAGAAACCGCAACGGTCTTCCGGTCTGCAAGGCCCGAATATAAGTCTCGGCGGCGCGCTCGAAATAATAGAGCCGATTGAAAGCCTCAGCCACCGTCCGACCAATCGTCAACACGCCGTGGTTGCCCATGATCATCGCTATGGTCTTCGGGTCGGCCAACAGTCCGGCACAACGCTCACCTTCGTTTTCAAAGGCAAACCCGCCATAGGCTTCATCAATGGCGACGCGATTGAAGAACATCGCCGTGTTCTGGTCGATGGCGGGCAAGCGCGAGTCCGCAAGACTTGCCAGAACAGTTGCATGGACGGAATGCACATGCATCACGCAGCGCGCATGCGGGCAGGCGCGATGGATCGAGCCATGCAGCCCCCACGCCGTCGCGTCTGGTGCATCGGGGCGGTTCATCGTTTCGGGGTCGTTTGCATCGAGTTCAAGGATATCCGATGCACGAATGCGCGAAAAATGCCGGGCGTTGGGGTTGATGAGAAACTTCGACCCGTCATCATTGACCGCCAGCGAAAAATGGTTGGCAATGCTTTCGTGCATGTTGAAACGCACCGTCCAGCGAAACGCCACCGCCAGATCGGCGCGGGCGTTCAGATGGGTCATGTTGCGCAAGATTGGCTGGTTCATGGTCAGACCTCCTCGGGGCATTCTCCGCGGGCAAGCGCGAGTCCGCAAGACTTGCCAGAACAGTTGCAT
>JBATMT010000047.1:0-4929 GCA_049289975.1 Paracoccaceae bacterium
CGCCAGACCGGCGCCGTTCACCATGCAGCCGATCTCGCCGTCAAGCGCGATATAATTCAGGTCGAACTTCGAGGCGGCCAGTTCCTTCGGGTCCTCTTCCGTTTCGTCGCGCAGCGCGGCGATATCGGCGTGGCGATAGATGGCGTTGCCGTCAAAGCTCATCTTGGCATCGAGACATTTGATCGTGCCGTCGGTCGTGACGACCAGCGGGTTGATCTCCAGCATCTCCATGTCCTTTTCGAGGAACAGCTTGTAGAGCGTCTTGATCAGCGCCACGCACTGCTTGACCTGATTGCCCTCCAGCCCCAGCGCGAACGCCACGCGGCGGCCGTGGAACTCCGACAGGCCCGAGGCCGGGTCGACCGAGAAGCTCAGGATCTTTTCCGGCGTGTCATGCGCCACGTCTTCGATGTTCATCCCGCCCTCGGTCGAACAGACGAACGACACGCGGCTGGACTGACGATCGACCAGCAGCGCAAGGTAGAGTTCGCGCGCAATGTCCGAGCCGTCTTCGATGTAGATGCGGTTGACCTGCTTGCCAGCCGGTCCGGTCTGGTGCGTCACCAGCGTGCGGCCCAGCATCTGCCGCGCCTGTTCTGCCGCTTCAGACACCGACTTGGCAATGCGCACACCGCCCTTTTCGCCTGCCTCCGGCTCCTTGAACTTGCCCTTGCCGCGACCGCCCGCATGGATCTGCGACTTGACCACCCAGATCGGGCCGTCGAGTTCCCCTGCCGCCGTTTTCGCGTCTTCGGCCTTCAGAACCACACGACCGTCGGAAACCGGCGCCCCGTAGCTGCGGAGAAGCGCCTTGGCCTGATATTCATGGATGTTCATGGAAATGTCCCGGATGCTGCTGACTTGAAGGTGTCATTGCATGGAAAACGAGCACCTCAAAACACTAAATGCGAGAATATCGCCGTTAGCGTAACAAATGTGAATTTTGTGATCACAGCCTGAAAAAGTGTGATCACAAAATCAAATCTCCAGCGACTCAGTTCAGGTAAAAGGCGAACAGGAACGATCTGCCGCTGACCAGATTTTCAAAGGCGCTCCAGCTTGATGCGTCGGCAAGCTGGCCCTTTTCCAGATAGGGCAGGGCACCGCTGCCCTGTATCCAGTCGACCGCATCAAGGCGCGCGGGCTTGTCGAAGAACCGTGCAAGGTTGATCCCGGCCTCGCCCTGAACCCGCCAGTAGGGAATCAGCTTCTTGCCCGAAAGCAGGGCGTCAAGGTCATCAAGGATCGCCAGCCAGCGCTCGCCTGTCCCCTTCGGCACCTCGATTCCCAGGGCGGCAGTCTGTGCATCATTGGGCAGCCATTCGCGGTCATTGTCCGTTTCGCGGGCGACCATCGTCCAGAACCGCCGGTTGTCGGCGACCATCGCCTGAAGATGGGCGCGAACCGATGCCATCCTTGCCGCGTCCGGCTGATTGCGCATCGTCCAAAGGACCACGGCGATGTTGTCCGCAATCGGAGTCATTTGCGTCGTCCAGTCTTCTCCCTCAGCCGGTGCAGGACCAGACAGGTCGCGGAACGTCTTGTTGCTCGCGATCAGCCGCCGGATAGGCTCCGTCGGGTCATAGGCAAGGATGAACGCGCTCGTGCCGCCCAGAAGGTGAGTATAGGCCGACAGCCACGCCGCATCGGCTGCATCGAACCGCACGACGGGCAGAGGCGCCGACTTGTCGCGCTCGGCCCATTGCCAGCCAAGCAGGACCGGGCCGAGTATGTCGGCTGCATTTTCCGCAGCCTCCCGCGTGCCATTGCCGTTCACGTCGAACCAGATGTCCTTGGTGTCGATCACCACCCCGAAATCCGCATCCTCCGGCAACCCGTCCAGCGGCGCGCGCGCCTTGTCGAGGCCATCAACCGCCGCCGTGAGTATCTCGCGAACCGCTTCAGGGCGCAGCGCAAGGCCCGAAGTTGCTGCCCCTTCACCAAGTCTGGCAAAGGGAACAAGGCCGGTCGGATCCAGCAACCCCTCCCGCGCCTGCGCCTGGAGTGCTGTCTCCACCACGCGCAGGAACCGCACGACCGCCAGCGCGAACCGCTCGTCCTGGGCAGGAGAGGCGACAGCCGCCAGTTGCGCCTCGGTCGCCGTCAGTCCTTTCGCCGCAATGTCCGCCGACAGGGTGTCGGTGTTGGCCAGCACAGGTGTGGCGGCGAGAAGGCCAAGAAGGGACAAAAGGCGCATTGAAGTCTCCGGGTAAAGCAGAATGTCTCGCCCAACAATCCTGTTCAGCCGCAGCAAGGCAAGTGCGGCATTCCAGACCGCGCCCCTAGGCCGGGCGCGCCATGCACAGGACTTGCCCGCGCGGCAGCCGCGTCTCGGACAGGTGCGCCGCAAAGCCCGAGGCCTGCGCCAGATGCAGCACGTCGTCCGCCAGCATATGATAGGGCGCCCGTGTGTCGTGCGTGACGACGCCATCGGGCTGCTTGACCGGGCCAAGGCTCGCCATGGCATCGGGTGCCAGAAACACCGTGAACAGGAACGTCTCAAGTCGCGGGAACCGCGTCCTGACCTGTATCAGCGCCCGCCGCAGATGGTTCGCTGGCAGATGGGTGAAGACCGCAAAGGCAATCGCATGGGTGATCGCCTCGGACACGCCCTTGAACGAGAAATCGGCATCCTCGATCAACTGCCCCGTCGGCAGACGATCCTTCTCGGCCAGTTCCGCCGCATAGCCTTGCCGCATCAGCGCGCCAGACAGATCGGTTCCCCAGTAATGCCCCGGCTCAAGGTACGGTACCGCCTTGCACCCCAGCCGCAGGCTCCCACAGCCGATATCAAGCAAATGGTGCTCGGGCCGCAGCCCCTCGGCCAGCAACAGCGCCATCTGCACGCGTCCAGTCTCATCCCACCGCCCGCCGACGATATCGCGATGCCGTCCGCGGGCCAGCGCCTCGGAATAGAAGTCAGGCGCATGATAGGGCGAGATGTGCCGGCTCATCGTCAGGCGCTGCGCTTCGCTGCCAGTTCCGCCAGCGTCACGCACAGTTTCGTGGCCGAAACCATATCCTCGACGCTGATCCACTCCGTCGGGCCGTGGATGTTCTGCATCCCGGTGAAGATGTTCGGCGTCGGCACCCCCATTTCCGTCAGACGCGAGCCATCGGTTCCACCCCGTATCGGCACCGACACCGGCTCGATCCCCTGCGCGCGGCAGGCCGCACGGGCAAGGTCAACCGGCGTCATGTCCTTTTCCAGCCAATAGCGCATATTGCGATATTGCGGACGGATCACGCAGGTGATCTCGGCGCGCGGCTCGCCAGCCTGCACGGCATCGCAGACCGCTTTCAGCAACGCACCCTTCGCCGCCAACCCATCGCGCTCGAAGTCGCGCAAGATCAGCTTGATCACCATCTCCGCCGCGCTGCCGCCCATCTCGGTCACGTGGATGAAACCCTCACGCTCATCGGTGACCTCAGGCGTCATCGTCGCGTGCGGCAAGGTGTTGACGATCTTCGACGCAAGATGCACCGCATTCACCAGCTTGCCCTTGGCCAGCCCCGGATGGATCGACACGCCCTTGATCGTCACCACCGCGCCATCGGCCGAGAAGCTCTCATACTCGATCTCGCCCGCCGCGCCGCCATCGAACGTATAGGCGAAGTCGACACCCAGATCGGCGGGAAGCTTCGTTGAAACGCCGCGCCCGATCTCCTCGTCCGGGGTAAAGGCGATGCGGATCTTGCCATGCGGTATGTCGCGGTCCTCAAGCAGATGCCGCGCCGCCGTCATGATGACCGCGACCCCGGCCTTGTCGTCAGCCCCCAGAAGCGTCGTCCCGCTTGCCGTGATGATATCCGTCCCGATCTTCTCGGCCAGATAGGGAAACTCCTCTGGCGACAGAGTCAGCCCCGGCGCATCCGGATAAGTGATCGCCCCGCCATTGTAGCGCCGGATCACCCGAGGCTTCACCCCCGTCGCATTGAACTGCGGCGCGGTATCCACATGCGCGAGCCACCCCATCACCGGAGCCTCCCCCGCCACCGTCGCTGGGATCGTCGCCAGCACCACGCCATAGTCGGTCAGGCGCACATCCTCCGCACCGATCTCGGTCAATTCACGCTCCAGCATCCGCAAGATGTCGAACTGGATCTTGGTGCTGGGAGAACTTTCGGACTCCTCGTCACTCTGGCTGTCGATCGCGGCATAGCGAACCAACCGCTCTTCAAGTTCGGTGTTGAATTCGCTCATCATACCTCCGGCGGCGACTTGTGCGAGTTTCCTGCGCACTTGGTGTCACGACCGTCCGGGCACTTCAAGTCGGGGGAACTGCCCTCAGGCCAATCCTCTTGCCGCCCGGCCGCAGATGGGCAAGCCATTCACCTTGTCGATCTTCTCGCCCCATGACAATCTTGATGGAAGACGTGGTGTTTTTGGGGCGTGCTTTTGATGAGTTTGTTCTGCTTGATGCAATATTCGGGCCGTTGGTTTCAAGCATTTCTCATTGGTGTCATCGCTTGGCACATGGGTTTCCCCGCGCTTGCCGATGGTCCCCCTTCGCCACCTGCCACAGAAATCAGTCGCAGCACCATTGCACCAGAAGCCGGCGCATTTCTGAGACGCGCGATAGAATCCTGCCGGTCAGAACTGGCGGACAACGCCGCCAGGAACCTCTCACCCGACGGTTGCTCAATCGAGCAACACCAGTTCTTCAGCAAAGACCAACTCTGCGGTTTCACGCTCGAAAAGGCCGCTATCGTTCGCCCGGCGACGGACTCGCTGGTCAAGGACTGCCTGCCAAAGCAATTGTTCGGGAATGCCACGTTTGAGGTCGGCGACTATTTCATCAAGCGAGAGATTTTGGAGCAAGCCGGCGTTACTCGACCCTCGCCGGTCGAGGGCATCAATTTCTTGTACGTTGTTGATTTTTGTGACGAAAAACCCATCAGTGTTTCAGGAATGCTCTACGTTGGCGG
>JBATMT010000048.1:0-2514 GCA_049289975.1 Paracoccaceae bacterium
CGCATCGCCTACATGCTGGCAGACGCAAACCCGAAGATCGTGCTCACAACCCCCGACCTGACCCCAAGGCTCGCACCCCTCACCCCCGCAACCATCCTCGACCTCACCAAACCCCTCGATACTCCGCACACAAACACCACCCCCAAAACCAAACCAAACAACCTCGCCTATGTCATCTACACATCCGGATCAACCGGTAAGCCAAAGGGCACAATGGTCGAGAACGACGCCGTGGTGCGCCTGTTCTCTGCGACCGACGACTGGTTCGGTTTCAATGAAACAGATGTCTGGACGCTCTTTCATTCCTATGCCTTTGACTTCTCGGTCTGGGAGATATTTGGCGCGCTTCTGTACGGCGGCGGGTTGGTGATCGTGCCATGGCTGACCTCCCGCGATCCTGAAGCGTTCCACACACTTCTTGCAGAAGAGGGCGTGACGGTCCTCAACCAGACACCATCGGCCTTTGGTCAATTGTCGAACCACCGGTTGGCGTTGGCCAGACCCGCCCCACTTGTGCTGCGGCTGGTGATCTTTGGAGGCGAGGCGCTGAACCGTGCGGCCTTGCAGCCTTGGTTTGACCGTCATGGCCATGACAGGCCGCAGCTTGTGAACATGTACGGCATTACCGAAACCACCGTGCATGTCACTTATCAGCCGCTCGTCGATGCACCTATGGCGATTGGAGCGATCGGGGTGCCAATACCCGATCTGCAAACGCGGGTTCTCGATAGCGCGCTCAATCCGCTGCCTCCAGGAGTGCGCGGCGAGTTGTTCGTCGCCGGACCGGGCCTTGCGCGCGGATATCTCAACCGCCCGGCACTGACAGCAGAGCGTTTCATCCCGGACCCCTATGGTCCGCCCGGCACACGGCTTTACCGCAGTGGTGATCTGGCGCGCGTCCTTGAAGACGGGACGCTGGAATACATGGGTCGCGCCGATGACCAGGTCAAAATCCGCGGGTTCCGCATCGAGACCGGCGAGATCGAAACCGCTCTCTCGGCAATTCCCGGTGTAAGCGGTGCGATTGTGCTGGCCCGCAACGGGAAACTGGTGGCCTGGCATTGCTCGGATCTTGCGGCCAGCGATCTGCGTGAGCATCTTGGGCGCGAGCTTCCGGACTACATGGTGCCCGCGACCTTTGTGGCGCTGGATAAATTGCCACTGACAGCCAACGGCAAGATCGACCGTTCGGCGCTTCCTGATCCAGAGCCGGAAGCCGCCCCTGATTTCGTGGCACCCCGAACAGCGGGCGAAAAGGCGCTGGCGGAAATCTGGGCGGAGGTTCTGGGCCGCGAACTGGTCGGTATTCACGACAATTTCTTCGCCTCGGGCGGGGATTCCATGCGCGCGGTGGCACTTGCGGCCAAAGCCCGCGACCGGGGCATCCGTGTCGATTTGGGAGAGCTCTTCCGCCACCAGACCATTGCTGCTCTGGCAACGGCACTTGGCAAGGACACCAAAGTAGCTGCCTTGCCGCCTCTGAGTGATGCGGATCGGCATCTTTTGCCGCCGTCGGCACAGACCGCCTGGCCGATGACGCGCCTGCAACTGGGCATGGTCTTCCACGCACAGGTCGATGGGGCTGCGGGCGTCTACCACGACATTTTCAGCTTCCGCCTGCGCGTCGACTGGCACGAGGACAGCTTCCGCAAGGCGCTAAACCACCTGGCCGAGCGTCATCCGATTCTGCGCACCAGTTTTGATCTGGCGCGTTATTCGCAGCCGCTTCAGATCGTGCATCGCGAGGTGGCCCTTCCGATCTCGATCATCGATATCTCCGACAGAGACTGCGCGGCACAAGACATCCTGATCGCCGAGGCCATCGCTGCCGAGAAGGCTGATCCCTTCCTGCTGGACAATGCGCCACTCCTGCGGATTGCCGTTCATTTGCGCGGTCAGGGTCAGTTGCAGATCACGCTTGGAATCCACCATGCCATCCTTGACGGCTGGAGCGTCGCCGCGCTTCAGGTTGAACTTCTTGATTGCTGGGCGCGGTTGCGGCGGGGGGACTCTGTCGAACTGGCACCACTGGCATCAGACTATTCGGCCAGCATCGCGGCCGAGATCGAGGCAATCGCAGACCCTGAAAATCGCGCCTGGTGGGCGGAAAACCTGGACGGTCAGGCGCTGCTGACGTTGCCCACACCGACGACGGATCTGGGTGGCGCGCTGCCGGATGAACCAGTGCGTTGCGATGTCGAACATGAACTCCAGACGCGCCTGCGTGACCTTGCCGCCCGGCTTGGCCTGCCGTTGCGCAGCATCCTGCTTGCCGCTCACTTGCGGGTTCTGGCGCTATGGGGCGGGACGCAGGATGTGACGTCGGGCTTAGTTTGTCACATCAGGACTGAAGCCCCCGACAGTGACAAGGTACTGGGGCTGTTTCTCAACACCCTGCCCTTGCGGCTGCACATACAGCCCGAAAGCTGGCGCGGGCTGATTAAGCGGGTTTTCGAGGCCGAGTTGGGACTGCTTGCCCACCGCTTCTATCCGTTGGCGCAGATCGTCGAGGAC
>JBATMT010000049.1:0-5649 GCA_049289975.1 Paracoccaceae bacterium
GGATCTGGTCGTGCGGGTCCTTGCCGGGGACGCCGGGTGCATAGCGGAAACCGTGGATCAGGATTGGCACCGGCTGGTCGGGAGGTGTCTGAGCCAAGAGGCGGGTCAGCGCGTGGGGTGCGTCTGCCTCTCCGCCACGGCGCGGTTGCCAGCATTCTCCGGTCGCGTTGACATGTAGGAGCGCCATGCCGAGGGTCCACACTATCTGGTGGTTTCCCTCTAGTCTGGCGGGGTGACAGTGCCGTGATGGCCCGGTATCAGCTTTGCGACAGGGCGCGATTTACGCTGCACTGCGGCATATCTGCATCGGTTGGGTTCAGATCATGTCCGGAACCGTCTTCGAGGCGATGTAGTTGCGCACCGACCAGTAGCATGATTGCTCGTCTGGCTTGGTGCATTGGACCATCTGACCCTCGTAGAGAACCTGCCAGACATCAGGGCGGCCCGACACGGCATAGGCCGGATAGGTGGTGCCGTTGACGTCGATCCGGGCGACCTCGGGGCCACGGTCGGTGGACATGACGCAGCCGGCCAGAGCGGCAACGGCGAGGACGGCGAGGCGGGATTTGGGGGACATGGCAGGTTCCTTCACTTGTTGCGCCATCTTGCCAGCACAGGGGCCGGGCGCAAGCCTTCTGGGTGCATGGCGGCCATGCGGTTGACCCCGCCCGCAGATCAGAGTATCGCTCCTGTCCGTGGCGATTTGATCACCGGATTGCGGGCCACGTTAAATATCCCGCTAAAATGGTTGGAGGCGCAGGAAGACATCTGCCCCCGCCCGTTTCGGTGGGGGTTTTTTTATGGCCGGAGGGTCGCCATGACGGACTGGAAAACGCGGACGAAACTTGTGCATGCGGGCGCGCGGCGCAGCCAGTACGGCGAAATGTCCGAGGCGATCTTCCTGACGCAGGGTTTCGTCTATGACAGCGCCGAGCAGGCAGAGGCGCGGTTCATCGAATCGGGGCCGGACGAATTCATCTATGCGCGCTATGGCAACCCGACGGTGCGGATGTTCGAAGAGCGTATCGCCGCGATCGAAGGCACCGAGGATGCGTTTGCGACAGCCAGCGGCATGGCGGCGGTCAATGGCGCGCTGACCTCGATGCTGAAGGCGGGTGATCATGTGGTGGCGGCGCGGGCGCTGTTCGGGTCGTGTCTCTATGTGCTTGAAGTGCTGGGGCGCTTTGGCGTTGAAGTAACGCTGGTTGACGGCACCGATCTGGGCCAGTGGCGGAACGCCGTGCGGGCCGACACCAAGGCGGTGTTCCTTGAATCGGTGTCGAACCCGACGCTGGAAGTGATCGACCTGAAGTCGGTGGCGGCGATTGCCCACAAGGTCGGAGCGACGGTGATCGTCGATAACGTGTTTGCGACGCCCACATTTTCCAAAGCGGTGGAGCTTGGGGCCGATGTGGTGGTCTATTCGGCGACCAAGCATATCGACGGGTCGGGCCGCTGTCTGGGTGGCGTGGTCTGCGGGACGAAGCAGTATGTTCGCAAGGTGCTGGAACCCTACCTCAAGCACACCGGCGCGGCGATGAGCCCGTTCAACGCGTGGGTGATGCTGAAGGGAATGGAGACGCTCGACCTGAGGGTGCGCCAGCAGGCGGCGACAGCGCAGATGGTGGCCGAAAAGCTTTCGGGCCATGCGAAGTTGGCGCAGGTCATATATCCGGGGCTGAAAGATCATCCGCATCATGCGATTGCGATGGAGCAGATGGGCGCTGGCGGCACGGTGGTGTCGCTGGAGCTGAAGGGCGGGCAGGCGGCGGCGTTCCGGTTCCTCAACGCTTTGGAAATCATCAAGATTTCCAACAACCTTGGTGATGCGAAGTCGATCGTGACCCATCCGGCGACCACGACTCATCAGCGCTTGCCGCCCGAGCAGAAGGCGCTTCTGGGGATCACGCCCGGTCTTGTGCGTCTGTCGCTGGGCATCGAGGATGGCGAGGATATCCTTGCCGATCTGATGGGCGCACTCGCGGCGGCGTAAGGGGCTCTGCCCCGCCGCCTGCGGCGGCCCCCCGGGGTATTTGGGGCCGGAAAATGCGGATCAGGGTTTCGGAAAGAAATCTGCCGCCGGGCGGTAGGCGGGCAGCGCGCGCATGCGGTCAAGCCAGCGGGAGAGGGCGGCAGAGGGGGTTACGCCCGCCTTGTCGTGCCACTGGCAATAGCCCAGCACTGCGCAATCGGCGACGGTGGGGGTGTCGCCGAGAAGGAACGGTTTGTCGCCCAGCAACCGGTCGAAGCGGGCGACGTCGGTGCGGTGGCGCATTTGCAGCCACTCGATTGCGCCGGGCGGGAAGCCCTCGCCCTGCACGCGGCGGTTCTCGATCAGTTGCGGCAGGCACATTCCGATGCGATTCGCCTCCCAGAAGAGGATCTCGCGGACGGCGGCGAGGCGCGCGGGGCTTTCGCCGCCCCATTTGCCGGTCCGTTCGGCGATGATGTGAAGGATATTGGCCGACTGAACGAAGGTTTCGTGGCTGATGGTCAGCATGGGGACTTCGGCAAAAGCGCTTCTGGCGAGGAAATCGGCGGGGCGGGTGGCGGGATCGGCCCAGATGTCGATGTAACGGCGTTCGTGCGGCAGGTCCGCCAGCGCCAGAGCGACGGCGACCTTGTAGGCATGACCCGAGTCGGGGTGGCCGTAGAGGGTGATGTCTTTCATGGGCGCGCGTCCTTTTGCGGGTTTTTGGCATCCTACGGGTGGCAGAGAGCCATGCAACCGTGGGCAGTACCCGCAAACGATGATCTTTCGTGCGATTTTACGTCACCACCGATGATGGCAGCGCGATGATCCAAGGTCGCTTTCGGAACGTATCCCTTCGCGTTAGATTGCAATTGCCGGGAAGGTATCCCACATACTCGACTGGCCTTGCACCAAGGGGGGCACGCTATGAACTACGTCGGCGAGATCGACCACGATCCTGACCGCAACGAGGCGGCAGAGGCTCTGGCCCTTCTGAAGCGCTGGGCAGCGAATGCTGACCCCGTGGAAGTTGCACAACTGGACCCTGCCATTGCACGGCTGTTGCCGGGGCGCGAGGTTGGCAATTACCCCGACCTGTCGCGGACCTACCCCGAAGATTTCCGCCCTGATGCGGTCTATCGGGCCTCGATGCCCGATTTGCAGAACGGGCCGTCGAGCCTGATCGTGGGCGCGCGCGCGCCGATCCAGCATGTGGGTATTTCGAACTTCCGCCTGCCGATCCGCTATCATGTGCGCGATGGCGGCGACCTGACGCTTGAGACCTCGGTCACCGGGACGGTTTCGCTGAACGAGGAGCGCAAGGGCATCAACATGAGCCGCATCATGCGGTCGTTCTATGCCCATGCCGAGCGGACCTTTTCGTTCGACGTGATGGCGCGGGCGCTGGATGACTACAAGGCCGACCATGACAGTCTGGACGCCCGGTTGCAGATGCGCTTTTCCTTCCCGGCACGGGTAGAGAGCCTGCGTTCGGGCCTGTCTGGCTGGCAGTATTATGACATCGCTCTGGAACTGACCGAGACGGCGGGGGTGCGCAAGCGCATCATCCACCTTGACTATGTCTATTCATCGACCTGCCCCTGCTCGCTGGAACTGAGCGAGCATGCGCGTCAGGCGCGCGGTCAGCTTGCAACGCCGCATTCGCAGCGCTCGATCGCGCGGATCTCGGCGGTGGAGGCCGGGAACCGGCGCCTCTGGTACGAGGATGTGATCGATCTGGCGCGGCTTGCGGTGCCGACCGAGACGCAGGTTATGGTCAAGCGCGAGGACGAACAGGCGTTTGCCGAACTCAACGCGGCGAATCCGATCTTCGTCGAGGATGCAGCACGCAGCTTTGCCGAGCGGCTGCTGGCCGAGCCACGGGTGGGCGATTTCCGCGTGGTGGCAGTGCATCAGGAAAGTCTGCACAGCCATGATGCGGTGTCGGTGCTGACCGAGGGGCCGACGTTTGCCTCGGAAAGCCTTGAGCCACGGCTTTTCGCGAGCCTGCACCGGAGTGCGTGAGGGCTTGCCGGGGTGAAGCCCTGCCCAGGTAAAGGAAAGGCCCGCGATGTCGCGGGCCTTTTGCTTTGCGGGCTAGGTTACTTCCAGCAGCTTACCAGTGCCGTCATGGCGCGGGCGCGTTCCGAGAGGTCTTCGGCGGCGAGGGAGCCAGTGGCGGCGGCGGGGGCCAGCGTGATGCCGTTTGCGGCGAGTGCTGTGGCGATGGCCGGGCCGCTGGCGGCGAAGCTCACGTCCTTGGGCAGGTCGTGTGTGGCGTCTTCCTTGCGGGGCAGGAGCATGCCGAGCATGGCGCCGGATGCGTCGAGAACGGCGGCGCCGGAATCTCCGGGCAGGGTGGTCACGGCAAGACGGACGAGGTTTGGCTCACCCATCAGGCCCTTGGCCTCGGCGAAGTTGCCGAAGGTCACAACGGGGCCAGAGAGAGCCTCGCCATAGGAATAGCCTGCAAGTGCCACGTCAGTGTCCGGGCGGGGAATGGCAGTTTCAAGCGTGGCGACGCCGCGCGGGGCGAGGGCCGTCACAGGTTTCAGCACGGCGATGCCGAGCGTGTCGTCACGGAAGGCGAGGGCGGCGTCATAGCGACCGTCGAGCGTGATGCGAGTGCAGCTGTCGAGCACCTCGGTGGTGGTCAGCACCGCGCCGTCTGCCGAGACATAGGTGCCAGTCCGCGAGATCGCGGGTTTGCGGACTTCGAGGCCGGACATCAGATCGCTGGCCGAGGTGGCGGACGGCTCGCCCAGATCTTCGTCGAGCGCAACGTCGCCCTTGGGCACGAAGGTGGCCTTCATGGCGTCAAGGACGCGGCCTGCGCGGTCCTCTTCGGTTTTCGGCCAGATGAGGACGAAGCCCTTGATCAGCCCGCCCGACAGGTCGGCCTGTGCATAGGCGCCGGACTGGTCGTTTGCGGCGGTCAGCGTGAACGAAGACTTCTTCAGCGAGCGTTCGGCGCCCATCGGCATAACTGCCAGCGCCTGAAGGCGGTCGACCAATGCCACAAGCGTCTTGGCGTCGCCCTGCCGTGAGATGAGCAGGACCTGATAGCCCGAACCGTCCTTGGCTTCGTAGTGAACGAAGGGCGGCTCGTAGCCCTTGAAGCTGACAAGCCCCAGTGGCAGGTCGATGTCGATGCCCGCTTCGGTTTCCGAGACGGGTTGCAGGCCAAGCGCGGTGCGCTCGGCTGTCCAGCCGTCGACCAATGCCTTGCGCTGGACGGTGGTGAGGATGCCGGTCGGTTGCAGGCCCTGCTGGCGTTGCCATTCGGCCATCGAGGCACGGGTGCCCTTGCCGAACGATCCGTCGATCTTGCCCTGATAGACGCCCGCGAACTGCATGGCGCGTTGCAGGTCCATGCGTTCGTCGGCAGTGAGGAGGCTTTCGGAGAAGCGCGCTTCCTCGGGGCCTTCGGTATCAGAGAAGAGGTCGGTCGGGGCAGGCTCGGGCGCGGGGGCCACGCTGGCGGTTTCGGTCGTCGCAGGATCGGCGGGGGCAACATCGGTGGGGGCGGGATCTGTCGCCGGGTCGGGGACGATCAGTTCGGTGGAGTTGGGGTCCGTTGCCGGGGCGGTTGCAGTTGGATCGGTTGCAGTTGGATCGGTTGCGGTCGGATCGGTCGTGGTCGCGGTGGCGTCGATGCCTGCGGGCCAGAACCGGCT
>JBATMT010000050.1:0-5688 GCA_049289975.1 Paracoccaceae bacterium
CAGCTTGATCGTTGCGTTGTCGCGCATCTCCTGAACGATGTCATCCGGCGACATCTTTTTCAGATCGCGGAAGACGTTCAGGCGGTTGGCCACGTCAAGAAGATTTGCGCGGGTCATCAGACTGTTCTGAAGCGTCTGAAGCTTTTGCATCGCCGCGGTCTGGACCGTGGGTGCCGCCATCGCGCCGGGAACTGATGAACCCTCAAGAAGCAGGATCGACTGCGCTTGGTAGACTGACGGCAACAACATCGCAGCAGCAACTGCTGCAGCCGAGACAAGCGCGGTGATGATGACGAAGTAATGCAGGCGCCGAACGAAGACGGCAAAATAGTAAGACAGGTCGAGATTCATTTCCGCTTCTCTTCTTCGGCCGCGATTTGTGCGGCAAAAAATACTCCATCATCCAGAACAGACTGAATGACATGTTCGTCAACCTGATGGTGATCAGTGCTCCAAGCATAGAGCAATGCCATATCACACAGCTGGTTGACCAGTCGCGGCACGCCATGCGTGACCTTGTGGACCAACTTGCAGGCCCCCGCCGTGATTTCGGCGCCTGTGCCCCCGGCAGCGCGAAGCCGGTGCGCGACCAGATCAATGACCGCGCGCTCATCGAGCGGCGTCAGGTGGAAGCTTGCCGCAATCCGCTGGGCAAGCTGCCGCAGCGACGGGTCAAGCACCATGTCGCGTAGTTCCGGTTGTCCGACCAGCACCAGTTGGATGACTTCGTCCTTGCCGGAGTTGATGTTTGTCAGCATCCGCAGTTCTTCAAGACTTTCCGGCGACAGGTTCTGGGCCTCGTCGAAGATCAACACGACACGCCGACCCGAGGCATATTCGTCGATCAGGAAATCCTGAAGCTGCTGGAACAACTGGACGTAGCCGACCGAAGGATTGAACGGAACGCCGAGCGAGTTCAAAACCCACTGGATCAGCTCACCACGCCCACCCTGAGCGTTCGAGATCAGGCCGACAGTAACCTTCGCCCCGAATTGACGAAGAAGCTCACGCAGAAGCGTGGTTTTCCCGCAGCCTACGCCGCCGGTCACCAGCGTGATCGGCGCGCGCGAGAGAATGCCGAATTCCAATACCGAATAGGCACGACGATGCTGTGCTGACCAGAACAGGAAATCCGGATCGGGCACGAGCGTAAAGGGACGCTCACGGAACCCGAAGAAATCCATGTAGAAACCAACGTTACTTGTATCGTCTGCTCTGGCCACCACGACCTTGTTCATCCGTTCTTCCACCGTCGCCAAAAACTCTGGCCCATTTGGCGCACCGTCGTGACCGCTATTACGCGACTCGCCAGAGCTAATACCCTTTGCGCATATGACTTCGACAACTTGATGGCACTAATTGCCTCTGTCGTTGCCACTTATGACGTCCTTCCCATGATTCGGCCATCATCGGGGTCTAAAGCGCCGTTCTGACGGTTTGAAGTCACAAACATGCCATTATTGTTTCTCATCTGGAACTGATGATGGCGGTCACGGTTGGTTTTGAGCAGAGGTGGCCCCCAAACGGGACATGGGGTGGCCGGATCTCCGCCGATGGGCCTAAGAGAGGTTGAATAGCTTTTGTTTCCCAAGGGCACAGTGATAATGGATTGCAGGGGTCTGATGGCCACTCTATCGGAAACCTCGGATGTCGCGCCGGTATCTGGCGGTGCCAAGGACGTATCGAGTAATAGTGTTCCAAATCTGGTATCAAGTATGACTATGCAACTTAATGACCTTTCTGACGATATAGATCACGTCAGCGCACCAGTGGGCTTGGTCAATGTGCCTTATCGCCCCGGTGTCTACAGGAATTTCTTCAAGCGCGTCTTTGATGTGAGCGCGGTTGTGCTGTCTGGCGTCATCGTCGTTCCGCTGACGCTGCTGATCGCGCTGCTGGTCATCATAGATGGCCACAAGCCCTTCTACATGAGTGACCGGGTGGGCCGGAATGGCCGCACCTTCCGCATGTTGAAACTGCGCACGATGGTCCAGAATGCCGACGACATCCTGGCGGATTACCTGAACAGCAATCCCGAGGCGAAAGTCGAATGGGACCAGACCCAGAAGCTGAAGTACGACCCGCGCATTACCAGCATCGGTCGCTTCCTGCGCAAGTCGTCACTCGATGAACTGCCGCAGCTTTGGAACGTCCTGAACGGTGACATGTCGCTCGTTGGTCCGCGCCCGATGATGCCATCGCAGCGCGGGATGTATCCGGGGCTTGCCTACTATGGTCTGCGCCCTGGCCTGACCGGCACCTGGCAAATCTCCGATCGGAACAACTGCGGATTTTCCAAGCGCGCCGATTTTGATACGGAGTATGACAAACAAATGACATTTGCGGGTGACCTTTCGATCATGCTCAAGACAGTAAGTGCAGTCGCAAAGGGAACAGGCTACTGAACGCGTGCGCGCGTTGTGCATCTCCCGTGATGCCAATATATACATATATCGCGTTACATTTCGATTGAGGGCATCGAAAAGTGACGGCCTGCTGACAAGATCTGACAGAGAGAACTATGAATTTTCGTAAACCACTTACCGCCGCCCTCCTGAGTGCAGTGCTCGTTCTTTCGGCATGTGACAGTGCAGAGGAGCGGGCTCAGAAATATTACGAATCCGGAATGGCCTATCTTCAGACGGGCGACGTGGATCGCGCGCTGGTCGAATTCCGCAATGTGTTCAAGTTCGACGGCAAGCACCGTGAGGCGCGCATCGCCTACGCCGAAGCCGAGCGCAAGCGCGGCAACATGCGCGAGGCTTACAGCCAGTATCTTCGCCTGATCGAACAATACCCTGACGATCTCGACGGTTTGAGGGCGCTTTCGACCATTGCCGTGGAGAACGGCCAATGGGCCGACGCTTCACCCTACATCGCCAAGGGTCTGGAACTTGCGCCAACTGACGAAGGCTTCAAGTCACTGAGCGTCTTCCGTGACTATGGCGCCGCCGTCGAAGGCTCGGACAGTTCCACTGTCGTGGCCAGCGTGAAGACAGCACGCGACCTTATCGCCGCCAACCCCAAGGACTTGATGGCGCGCAAGATCGTGATCGACGATCTGATCCGCAATCAAAGTCTCGACAAGGCACTGGTGGAGCTTAACGCCGCCATTGAAGTCGCCCCGACGGAGCGCATTCTTTATGCGCAACGGCTGTCGGTCTACGCCGCACAGGGCAATGATCCTGCGGTCGAAGCCGGTCTGATCGACATGGTCGCCAAGTTCCCGGATGCGCCCGAGATGCAAGAAGCGCTCCTGCGCTGGTATCTCGCGCGCAAGGAATTCGACAAGGCAGAAGCGCAGTTGCGGTCGCGCGTCGATCCCGCTTCGAAGGACCCGACAGCCGAGGTCAATCTGGTTCGCTTCCTTGGCGAGTTTCGTGGCCCCGATGCGGCCATCGCCGAACTGGACAAGGTCATCGCTGCTGGACAAGACGTCGCAGTGTTCCGTTCGGCCCGCGCCGGGTTCGAGTTCGACAAGGGCGACCGCGAGGGTGCCATTGCCGAAATGCAGGACATCCTGAAGAACACCACATCCACCGACGACGAAACCCGCACGATCAAGATCGGGCTGGCGCGCATGCAGCTTGCCGTTGGCAACAGCGTCGCAGCGCGCGCACTCGTCGAAGAAGTACTGGCCGACGATTCCGGCCATGTCGAAGCGGTAAAGCTCAAAGCGACGTGGCTAATTCTCGACGACCAGACCGGCGATGCGATCACGCTTTTGCGCAGCGCAATTGATCAGAACCCGCGTGATGCCAGCCTGATGACCCTGCTTGCCCAAGCCTACGAGCGCGACGGCAACCACGATCTGATGGGCGAACTCCTGTCTCAGGCCGTCGATGCGTCGGGCAAGGCTCCCGCTGAATCGATCCGCTACGCTCAATATCTTGCATCTGACTCAAAATTCGTCCCGGCTGAAGGCGTCCTGATAGACGCGCTGCGGATTGCACCCGGCGACGTTGCCCTGCTGGTGCCGCTCGGTCAGATCTACGTGGCTATGAAAGACTGGGCTCGCGCTGAAACCGTGGCCCAGCAGCTTGAAGCCATCAACGAACCGGCTGCGGCCAATGACCTGACGGCATTGCGGACAGCAATCCTTGAAGGTCAGCAGAAGAACGCCGAGGCATCGACCTATCTGGAACAGCTTGCCGGAACCGAGGGCGCCAAGATTGACGCCAAAATCGCGGTTCTTCGCAACAAGCTGAGCAACGGTCAGGCCGCTGAAGCTGTAACCTATGCTGCCAAACTCGTTGCTGACGACCCGAACAACCTTGATCTTCAGTATATCAATGCGTCGGTGCTGGCGACCGCGGGCCAATCCGCAGCGGCGGAGACGGCGCTGAAATCCCTTCTGGCCAAGGATCCGACCCGTGCCCCGGCATGGATGGGACTGTTCCGTCTTGTCCGTCAGGACCCCGCGCGTGTGGCCGAATCCAACAAGATTCTCGACGATGGTTTGGCGGCGGTGCCAACGTCTGGCGAGTTGCGCTGGGCCAAGGCGGGTTTGCTCGAGTCATCGGGCGACATCGAGGGCGCTATCACCATCTACGAATCTCTGTACAAGGAAAATTCGGCCAATCCGATCATCGCCAACAATCTGGCAAGTCTCCTGTCCAGCTACCGGACCGACGCCGACAGCCTCAAGCGTGCCGAAGTGATCGCGCGCCGCCTGCGCGGCAGCAACGTTCCGGCCTACCAGGATACGTTTGGCTGGATCGCCTATCAGAATGGCAATTTCTCCGATGCCGTGGCCGAGCTTGAAAAGGCTGCGGCCGGGCTGCCCGATGATCCGGCCGTTCAGTACCACTTGGCGATGGCTTACCTGGCTTCAGATCGAAAGGCGGACGCCTTGGAGAAGTTCACCAAACTTCTGGCGGCGATTCCCGCAGACGATTCGCGGCCTTTCGTAATTTCGGCACGATCCGAGCTTGAAAAACTCAATGCTGCCGGAATTGCCAACTAGTCGCCACAAAGGTGTTGCGGACCGACCACGGTAGTTTCTAAGTCACTTACGAAACTGCCAATTATCCAGTAATGTTTTGTAAATAACCGGCCCAAACTTATGGTTGGCCCAATAGAATCTGATCGGGTGCGAAAAAATGCTCAGAACCTTCCTTGGCCTTATCCTGGCCGTTGTGCTTGTTCCCTCTGCTTGGGCGCAAAGTTCCTACCGTATCCAACCCGGTGATGTGCTGCAGATGGAAGTGCTGGAAGATCCCAGCCTGAACCGCAGCCTGCTGGTCCTTCCCGATGGCACCGTCAGCCTTCCGCTCGTTGGCGCCATTTCGGCATCGGGCAAGTCCGTAGACACCATGCGCTCGGCAATCGGTTCCGCTCTGGCTCCGAAGTTTGCCGCTCCTCCGACGGTCTATCTGTCCGTCGGTCAGCTCAATCCGACGACCACCGCTGTCGCTCAGGCGAACGCCGGCTTGGCAGCCTCAAGCATTCAAAGCGGCAATCTCGTGTCGATCTATGCGGTCGGCGAAGTGGCAAAACCGGGTCGCCTTGACGTGAACCCCGGCACCACGCTTCTGCAATTCCTCGCGGAATCCGGCGGCCTGACAAAATTCGCGGCAACCAAGCGCATTCAACTGCGCAGGGTGGATTCCAAAACCGGACGCGAGACGATATACAACTTCAACTACAAGGCGGTTCAGCAGGGTGCCAGCGCCCCGGTGATCGTCC
>JBATMT010000051.1:0-16050 GCA_049289975.1 Paracoccaceae bacterium
GCCCCGGACCCCGGGATATTTGTCAGCAGAAAATGCAGTCACGATGCCAGAAGCCTGCGGATCTCGCCGCGAAGTTCTGAAAGGTCGAATGGTTTCGAGATGAACCCATCTGCACCGAGTTCCAGACCGCGTTTCTGTTCAAGCGCCGACCCGCGCGCCGTCATCATCAGAATGCGTGTATCGCTGAGGGCCGGATCCTCGCGGACGTCCTTGCAGATTTCATAGCCCGACATTTCCGGCAGCATGACATCGAGAAGAACCAGAGCCGGATGCGCCCGGCGGATGGCAGAAAGCGCATCCGCGCCACTGCTCACCCTTTCATGGCGATAGCCTTCGCGCGTGAGGAGCCAGTCGAGCGCGAGGGCGATATTGTCTTCATCCTCGACGACAAGGATGCCGTGAGCAGGTGCAGCGAGATGGGGGAGCGGGTCGGACATCATGGTATCGGACGGGCAGCCTGTTGATGAAAAGGGGGGCCTTTGGTTGACCTCGGACCCCCTAGTTGATCAGCAGGAAGGAGACCCCGGCGGTGCTGACCCGCCGGGGGTTGGATTTCAAGCCGAGATCACTTCGGAGCGTCGTCGGCGAAGATCGACTTCTTGTGGGTGCCGCCCGGAACGAAGATCGTCCCGATGACAACCGTCATCAGCGCGACGACGATGGCATACCACAGACCCGCGTAGATGTTGCCCGACTGAGCCGAGATTGCGAACGCGGTCGCAGGCAGAAGGCCACCGAACCAGCCGTTGCCGATATGGTACGGCAGCGACAGACCAGAGTAGCGGATACGCGTCGGGAAGAGTTCCACAAGCATCGCCGCGATCGGGCCGTAGACCATCGTCACCAGCAAGATCAGATAGGTCAGGATGGCGATGACTTTCAGCTTCTGCGCGGTGAAGATGTCGAAGAAGTTTGCTGCCTTGGCCACCGAAGTATTCTTGTCGGCAACCAGAGGATAGTTCGCCGCCAACAGAGCTTCGTTCACGGACTTTTCGAAGGCGGCTTTTGCTGCCTTGAGGTCGTCACCGGTCAGGACGGTAGCGTCGTATGACGGGATCACCGTTTCGCCGATCTTGACTTCAGCAAGCGTGCCAGCAGCCGCAGCCGACGATTCATAGTTCACCGAGCTTTTTGCAAGGAGTGCCTTGGCGATATCGCACGAGGAGGTGAACTTGGCTGTACCAGTCGGGTTGAACTGGAACGAGCAGGTTTCCGGATCAGCAGTCACGGTTACGGCAGTCTGATGCGCTTCATAGAGCATCGGGTTTGCCGTTTTCGTCAGCGCCTTGAACACCGGGAAGTAGGTGAGCGCAGCAATAAGGCATCCTGCCAGGATGATGGGCTTGCGCCCGATCTTGTCAGACAGCGAGCCGAAGAACAGGAAGCCACCAGTACCGAGGATCAGCGACCACGCCACGAGGACGTTGGAGGTGAAGCTGTCCACTTTCACGACGTTCTGGATGAAGAACAGCGCATAGAACTGACCCGAGTACCAGACCACAGCCTGACCTGCCGTGAGGCCGAGCAGAGCGATAAGAGCGATCTTGGCATTGCGCCATTGACCGAAAGCCTCGCGCAGCGGAGCCTTGGACTGGGCGCCCTCTTCCTTCATCTTCTTGAAGGCCGGGCTTTCATGCATTTGCAGACGAATATACAGCGACGTCAGCAGCAGCAAAACCGAACCAAGGAACGGGATGCGCCATCCCCATGCGTTGAAAGCCTTCATCATCGCAGGCGAGCCGTCGGCGTTCATGGTTGCAGCACCGGCAGCGTCCAGGATCGGTTGTTCCGGATAGTGACCGTTGACATAGCCCTGCACCATCAGGATGACGACCAGCGACAGGAGCAGGCCCAAGGTTGCGGTGGTCTGGATGAATGCGGTGTAGTAGCCGCGGCGGTTTGCAGGCGCATGTTCGGCCACATAGACAGCCGCACCGCCATATTCACCACCCAGCGCCAGACCCTGAAGCATCCGCAAGGCGATCAGGATGATTGGCGCCGCGACGCCCCATGACTGATAACCCGGCAGAAGGCCGACGAGGAAGGTCGACATGCCCATGATGAGGATGGTCGCAAGGAAAGTGTATTTCCGGCCGATAAGGTCACCCATCGCCCCGAATACCAGCGCGCCGAACGGGCGCACGATGAAGCCTGCTGCGAATGCCAGAAGCGCGAATACGTTTCGCGTGGCTTCCGGGAAAGACGTAAAGAACTGCGCACCGATGATCGCGGCAAGCGAGCCATACAGGTAGAAGTCGTACCATTCGAAGATGGTCCCGGCGGACGAGGCGAGAATGACTTTTCTCTCCTCCCGCGTCATTGGTCTGGAGCGGGTTGCAGCCGCGCCTATGTCAGTCGATGTCATTCGTTCCTCCGTGTTTTCAAGGCTCTTCAGCCTCTTCGCCCCTGAAAGTCCGCCCGCTCGCACCGTTGAACGGGACAGATCTCCTCCGTTCCGCCCCGGCGTTGCCGAAGGCGGTCTCCTGACCCAAGTGGGTCGACCTGGTCTGCTACTGTTACCGCCGGGGATCAGACCCCGGCCTGGTCTGCTGCGCGCCCGAAGCCGGGCGCGCCGTCATTCATGCCCGGTTCATCCGGTTGGCGATCAGGTCTTCGACCACCGATGGATCGGCCAATGTCGAGATGTCGCCAAGTGCGCCGTAGTCGTTCTCGGCGATCTTTCTGAGAATGCGGCGCATGATCTTGCCCGAGCGGGTTTTCGGCAGGCCGGGAGCCCACTGGATAAGGTCAGGGCTGGCGATCGGGCCGATTTCGGTCCGTACCCATTTCACCAGTTCCTTGCGCAGGTCTTCGGTCGGCTCGACGCCATTCATCAAGGTGACATAGGCGTAGATGCCCTGACCCTTGATCTCGTGCGGGTAGCCGACCACTGCGGCCTCCGCCACATCGGCGTGGGCGACAAGCGCGCTTTCGACTTCGGCCGTGCCCATCCGGTGACCCGAGACGTTGATCACATCATCGACGCGGCCGGTGATCCAGTAATAGCCGTCTTGGTCGCGGCGGCAGCCGTCTCCGGTGAAGTAATAGCCGCGATACTGGCTGAAGTAGGTTTCCTGGAAGCGTTCGTGATCGCCCCAGACGGTCCGCATCTGGCCGGGCCAGCTATCGGATATGCACAACACGCCTTCGCATTCCACTTCGCCGATGCGACGCGCGGTCTGCGGGTCAAGCACGACCGGCTTCACGCCGAAGAATGGCAGCGTGGCCGAACCCGGCTTGGTCGGAATGGCACCCGGCAGCGGGGTGATCATGTGGCCACCTGTCTCGGTCTGCCAGAAGGTGTCGACGATCGGGCATTTGCCTTTGCCGACATGCTTGTCGTACCAGACCCAGGCTTCGGGGTTGATCGGCTCGCCGACCGAACCAAGGACGCGCAAGCTCGACAGGTCGTGCTTCTCTACCCACTCTGGCCCCTGCCCCATCAGGGCACGGATTGCGGTCGGGGCGGTGTAGAACTGGTTGACCTTGTGCTTTTCGCAGACTTCCCAGAAACGGCCCGGGTCCGGGAAGGTCGGCACGCCTTCGAACATCAGGGTCGTCGCGCCATTGGCCAACGGGCCATAGACGATGTAGCTGTGGCCGGTCACCCAACCCACGTCAGCGGTACACCAGAAGACATCGCCTTCCTTGTAGTCAAAGACATATTCGTGGGTCATCGCCGCATAAACAAGGTAGCCGCCAGTCGTGTGAACGACGCCCTTCGGCTTGCCGGTCGACCCCGAGGTGTAAAGCACGAACAGCGGGTCTTCGGCATTCATCGGGCGCGGCGGGCATTCGGGGCTGACCATGTCCATCATCGCCAGCACGTCAACGTCGCGGCCCTGAACCCAGCTGATCTGGTCGCCAGTATGCTTCACCACAAGGCAGCGTACCTTGTCGGAGCAATGGAGCAGCGCGGCATCGGTATTGGCCTTGAGCGGTGTCTTGCGACCACCACGAGGAGCGAAGTCAGCGGTTATGACCAGTTTTGCGCCGGAGTCGTTGATCCGGTTGGCCAAAGCGTCAGGCGAGAAACCCGCGAAGACGATCGAATGGATGGCGCCAATCCGTGCGCAAGCCAGCATGGCATAGGCGGCCTCGGGGATCATCGGCATATAGATGACAACCCGATCACCACGCATAACACCCTGCGACAGCAGGACGTTGGCCATCTGGTTCACCTTGCGGGACAGTTCCTTGTAGGTGATGTGGCGCGCCGGGGTCTTCGGATCATCGGGTTCCCAGATGATCGCGGTTTGCAGGGCACGATCCTTCAGGTGGCGGTCGATGCAGTTCACGGACACGTTCAGGACGCCGTCCTCGAACCACTTGATCGAGACCTTGCCGAAGGTGAAATCGGTGTCCTTGACCCGCGTGTAGGGCTTGATCCAATCAAGCCGCTTGCCTTCGCGACCCCAGAAAGCATCCGGGTCGTTGATCGATTCGGCGTACATCGCCTTGTAGGTCTCAGGCGTCGCATGAGCCTTTTCAAACCCTGCGGGAATCTCCCGAACTGTCACACCATGCGTTGCGTCCTGATCGGCTGCCGCCATAGCCACCCCCTCTAAGCCATGCCTCACTTGCCCTCAGTGTAAATCATTTGGCTAAATAATTGTAAGTTATTTTATCCATTACGTATTTCTGTAAATTAATTCACACATAAACCGCTAACTCTGTAAATTTTTCGGCGGGTGCAGATTTTTCGCATGGCCTGACAGTCGATTGGCTGTTCACCTATGCGTGAGCATCACAATCATCGGGGCTGACTGGGGATTTGCCGTGACGTCAGCGCGCGCTTTGGGCACGCGCACCGGCTCAGGAAAACAAGGGGGGCATGGGGAAAGTGATTCGGAAACGAATCAGGCCGCAACCCGGTTTTGTCTGGCTTCGGCGACGGCTTCCGGGATCGATGCAAAATAGCGGACCGCCGGTTCCTTCAGCCCCATCGAGATCAGAGTGCGCCGCTCTGCCGGGCCTGCCCCAGACAGGAAAAGCTTGCCGCCGGTCCGCCCGAGTTTGTGGTCAAGCACAGCGATCATGCGGGCGGCCGTGCTGTCCAGAAACGGCACTTCTGCGAAATCGATGATGAAGGTGCGCGGGCGGTCCGAGATGCGCTCCAACACGCCGCCGACTGTCGAGGCAGCGCCGAAGAAAAATGCGCCCTGTATCCGGTAGATCAGGATATCCTCGTCAGCAGCGCCCGGCCCTTCGTAGCGTGCTCCCTCGTCGGCGCGGTCGCCTTCGGCCAATGGTGCGCGCTCATCCACATGGGCGGCATGCGCCATTCTCTGAATGAACAGCACGGAACCAAGCAGAAAGCCCACCAGAATGCCTTCGGTCAGATCGCGGAAGACGACCAGCAGGAACGTCGCCGCCAGAACCAGCGCATCACCCGACGACAGCCGGATCAGCGCCCACGCCTCCTCCTTCTCGACCATGTTCCATGCCACGATGATCAGCACACCTGCCAGCGCCGCCAGCGGGATCAGTCCGGCGGCAGGGGCAAAGAAGAACATTGCCGCCATGACGAAAGCCGCATGAAAGATGCCTGCAATCGGCCCGCGGGCTCCGGCGCGAACGTTGGTGGCCGTGCGGGCGATGGTACCCGTGACCACCATGCCGCCAAAGATCGGTGACAGGACATTTGCCACGCCCTGCGCCACCAGTTCCGCGTTCGAGCGATGGTGACGACCGGTCATCCCATCCGCAACAACCGCCGACAGAAGCGATTCAATCGCCCCCAGCAGCGTGAAGCTGACCGCATAGGGAAATGCCGCCCGGATGGCCGCCAGATCCAGCGGCGGCAGGTGCGGGGCCGGAAGTGTACTTGGCAATCTGCCGAACCGCGAGGCGATGGTCTCGACCGGCAAGTTTACCAGCGCGGCGATGGCCGTGACCGACGCCACCGCGATCAGCAACCCCGGCCAGTGCGGCCTGAGCCGCTTCAACCCCAAGACCAGCACCACGGTAAGCAATGTCACCCCCAGCGCCGACAGGCTGAGCGTATCGCGCGCCTGCCACAACGCCTCGACCTTGGGCAACAGCGGGCCGGGCTCAGCACCCGCCAGCGTCAGGCCCAGCGCGTCCTTCATCTGGCTCGCGAAAATGATGATACCGATTCCTGCCGTAAAGCCGACTGTCACCGGATAGGGGATGAACTTCACATAGGTTCCAAGCCGCAGGAAGCCCGCCGCAATCAGCATCAAGCCCGCCATAAGGCAGGCAGTCATCAGCCCGCCCGCGCCAATGTCCGCCACGCAGGCCGACACCAGCACGATGAATGCACCCGCCGGTCCGCCGATCTGGAACCGGCTTCCGCCGATCGCCGAGATCACAAATCCCCCAACGATTGCCGAGAAAAGCCCGACCTGCGGGGCCACCCCCGATGAGATCGCAATCGCCATCGACAGAGGCAGCGCGACAATGGCGACGGTCAAACCGGCCAGCGCATCCGCCTTCAGCTCCGCCAGACCGTACCCCTCGCGCAGGACGGTTAGAAGCTTTGGCTGAAAAAGTTCCAAAAAAGAAGGCTTTGGCGACCGGCTTGCCCGTTCCATGACTGCTCGCTTAAACTGATGGCGAAGTCAAAGCGCCTGACGGGTGTCCTGTCAACGTCGCTGACGCCGCACCCGGAAGGAGGCCACCTTGGCCGACAAGTTCGATCCCGTCCGCGATGCAGATGCCGAGGCGCGCGCGACCGTGCGTCACCTGTTGGCCGACGCCCGCACCGCAGCCCTTGCTTTCGTGGACCCGGACACGGGTGCCCCGGCAATCAGCCGCATCGGTTTTGGCCTCGCCCCCGACGGCTCTGCGCTGACGTTGCTGTCGGATCTGGCGCTTCACACCCGCGCCCTGCGCACCGATCCGCGCGCGGCACTTCTGCTAGGCGAACCCGGCCCACGTGGCGATCCCCTTAACAGCGCCCGCCTTTCGGTGTCGGTCACGGCGCATTTCGTCGCCAACGCGGACCCTGCCCGCGCCCACTTGCGCGAAATCTGGTTGCGCGATCACCCCAAGTCGAAGCTTTACGTCGACTTCGCCGACTTCAGCTTCGTACGGTTTGAGGTTAACGGAGCCTCTCTGAATGGCGGGTTCGGACGTGCCTACAGGCTGGCGGCAACCGATCTGACCTGATCAGCCGTCGCCAGCCCCATCGGTGCCAAACGTCAGAGCGGATTGTCCATCCTGACTTTCACCTGCACGCGGCCCTTGGACGCCGCGAGCCAGTTGAGGCGGATTTCGGTCTTCTGCGCCCCCTGCTCGACGTCGACATAGGGCATGTCGCTGCGCCGCTCGTTCGCTGGCCCGGTGATCATGCCTTCGGCCACCACGGCTTCCACGTTTCGCGCCCAGCCACCAAACGGCAAGACTTCACCCGGCAACACGGTCCAGGTCGCGGCTGCCGTCGCCTGATTGGCCTCGACCAGCGTCGGGTTCTCTGTCGGCTGTGTCACGCCATTGAAGCTGTTGCCCGCAAAGACCACATTGCGCATCCGTGAATTGTCGAGCGGGGCAAAAGACGTGTCGGTGCCCTCCACCCGATCCACCGATCCGTTGATGCAGCGAAAAACGTTGCCTGAAACGTTCAGCCCCTGCACGAAATGTCCCGTTCCATAGGGCTTGATCAACAACCACTTGAACGATGGTGCCACATCAATTGCCATGAAATGATTGCCCGTCACCGTCAGTCCGCCGAAAGAAAACTGGTTCTGGAAGTCGGGCGCAAACTCATATTCGTTCGTCCAGCCGATGCTGCTGTTGTCGATGTAGTTGCCAACAATGGTGGTACGAACATTGGTCTGTGCCAGAACGATCCCCGCCAGTCGCAAGCCTTGCGTTTCACTGTCACCTTGAAACCAGTGGTTGCCGATGATCAGGTTCCCCGAGCCTCCCAGCACCGCAAAGTGCCTGAACTGGGTCGCGCGGTTTTCGCGGATCTTCACATCATTGCCGTTGGTGTTGACGGCAATCGAGATCCGGTCCTGCGCGCGCATTGCGCCCTCATTCGACAGGAATTGACAGCGGTCGATCAGCATACCCTGACACCCTGTGCCAATCGAGGTGATGCCTCGATTCTTGGGCTGGCTGATGAAGCAGTCACGGATCTGGAAGATCAGGCCGCTGGGCGCAAGCATTATGCCGCTGGCAATGCCATTGCATTGAAACTCGATGTCGTCGAGATTCATCTTGTCGATCTGTGAAAACCCCGAATAATCAAGGATATACTTGAACCTTGTAAAGATATAGGTCTGCGTTCCGGGCGCGGCATAAAGTGGCTGGCTCAGTGTGAGTGTTCCTGCGCCGACGTTCTTGGCGGAAACGTAGACTTCACGCCCTACCCCTGTGCCTTGCACAAGCGAGCCCACAGGAATGTTCGCCACATTCACGACAGCGGTCAGGGTCGTTGGTGTCGCTGTGCTGTATCCCGCCTGAGAGGTAACCACGGTCGGCGTCCACGCTGGCCCCGCGACCACGTTGAACTGACCGTTGCGGATTACCCTGCGGGTGGAAAAGCTGGTCTTGTTGCTGACCGCCGCCTGCATGTCGATAGGCGCCGTGACTTCGATCCGCCGCCCGCCCAGATCAAGGGATTCATGGTCAACGAAGTTCAGAAGCGCCTGAAAGGCTTTCTTGAACCCCAACTCCTCGCTGCCAAACGCCGCCGCATAGACAGGAAGGTTGAACCCGCGGGTGATCGCCAGCCGCTTGTCTGGCGGCATGCTGACCGTGCCTTCAAACCGAACCGGAGCGTCGAGCGTCACATCTGCATTCAGGTAGAATGTGCCCTTGGAAAACAGCAGCGTTCTGCCAGTCGCCACGGCGTCGGTGTCTCCGGCTTCGACCGCGGCGCTGTCATCTGTCACGCCGTCGCCGCGCGCACCAAAGTCTCGCACGTCGACCCAATCCATCATATCGCGCAAGAAGACGTCAGTGATATCCTCGACAATCAGGTCATCGACCCGCACGATCCCACCGATGGCGCCGACAAGATCGATGCCGATATGAGCCAGTGTCGCGCCCCGCCCCCAGCTCATATCCACACCCTGCCGGAAGCCGGAGCCAATGATCGCGCTGACTGTCTCGACCTTGCCATAGGCGCTCAGCGCCACCGTCGGGCCGGTTTCAACAACGCCTGCAAGGTGTGTCGCGGCATTGACGCCCGCCCACGCCGCGATGCGGACCGAGGGAAGATTGCCGCTCATCGCCTTGACCTTCGCGGTGACGCGCAAGTAGCAACCGGGGATGATCGGCGTATCGCCCGTCCAGCGAAGGCTCATCGTCGCGCCCGATTTCAGCACTTCGAGACAGCCGCCAAAATCCTGATCGGCAGGCACAAGTGCCACATCTGCAAAACCGGCATAGGTCGGCGACCCTGCCGTTCCATCCGTGCGCGACCAGACGGAAAGCCCATTGGCGAAAGCGGGCGGCATCAGAGTCAGCCCGTCGGTGATCACCTTGTTCATTCAACACCCTTTCAAGGTTCGTGCCTGAACCCGGAGAGGTGCGATGCCGGTCAGATGACCGGGGCAGAATTGGCCACTGCTCGTCCGGGTCATTGGACCCATCGAGGTCCATGCCCGCCGATACCATTTGCGGCCTAAGCGATTTGCTAACCCATCGTTCGCTGTCAGGCCGAAAGCTCATCCTCGGCGACCGGAAAAACGCCCTCGATCCGCCAGCGGCCTTCAATCTTTTGCACAACGTAGTCGTAGAGCTTGGTGCCGCCATCCGGCCCCGTCACCCGCAGCCGCTCGATTGTCCGCCCAGCGTCTTCGCGCAGCCCCAGAAAGTCGACAGCCTTCGCAGCCCAGATATCGGGATAGCCGGACTTCACCATCCGCCCGAAATTGTCCGGACTGACGAACAGCATTTGCAACGTGGGCGACGCATGTTCAAACGCTCCCGCCAGATCGCCCGCACGGAAATCCGCAAACTGATCCTCGATCTCGGCCCGCACGCCCGCTTCATCTATCGACTGTGCGCTCACCGGACCGGCAAGCGCAGCAATAACCAGAAGCGTTGAAAGAATG
Source organism: Paracoccaceae bacterium (assembly GCA_049289975.1). Classification (GTDB taxonomy): domain Bacteria; phylum Pseudomonadota; class Alphaproteobacteria; order Rhodobacterales; family Rhodobacteraceae; genus TMP-24. The sequence continues at coordinate 10,032 of JBATMT010000051.1, forward strand.
CGCATGACGTCCTCCTCCGCATGTCAGTGAATATACGGAGGAAGAGAGTCTTTGGTTGCACGTCAGCGAAAATTCAGGCGACCAACCCGCCCGCGAGTGCCTTCTCGATCAGCGCGACCGTCTCATCGACACCATAGAGCGCGATGAAACCGCCAAAACGCGGGCCCTGACTGGCCCCCAGCAGCACTTCGTAAAGCGCCGTGAACCAGTCGCGGAGCGGCTCGAATCCATGCTCGGTCCCGACCGCGAAGACCATCGTCTGCAACGCCTCGGCATCCAGCCCGCCAGTCCAGCCCTTCAGGCGACCCACCAGATCCTCCATCGCCCCACGCTCGATGTCGGTCGGCAGCCGGAAGACCCGCGTCGGCGCCACGAAATCGCGGAAATAGCGCACCGCGAACTCTGCCGCCTGATCAAGCTGCGGGTTCTTCTCGGGGCTGGCTTCCGGCGCATAGTTACGGATGAAGCCCCACAGGCCCGACTTGTCGGTCGCGCCGGCAACGCTCGCCAGATTCAAGAGCATCCCAAAAGAAACCACCATGTCCGATGCCGGTGGCTTGCCGCCGTGGATGTGCCAGACCGGATTTGCCAGCTTCTGATCGTCGGTCTGATCCGGGAACGCCTTCAGTTGCTGATGATATTCGTCCACAGCCCTCGGGATCACATCAAAGTGCATCCGCTTCGCGGTCTTCGGCTTTTGGTACATGAAATAGCCCAGCGACTCCGTCGCCGCATAGGTCAGCCACTCGTCGATCGTCAGCCCGTTACCCTTGGACTTCGAAATCTTCTGGCCGTTCTCGTCGAGGAACAATTCATAGGTGAAATGCTCCGGCTTGTGGCCACCAAGCACCTCGCAGATGCCGTCATAGATCGGCGTGTTGGTCGAGTGATCCTTGCCATACATCTCGAAGTCCACATCCAGCGCCGCCCAGCGCGCGCCGAAATCGGGCTTCCACTGCAACTTCACATGTCCGCCCGTCACTGGCAGCGTCCATTCCCGCCCGGTCTCATCATCGAACGTCACGGTGTGGTTCACCTTGTCGACATTCTTAATCGGCACGTAAAGCACGCGCCCCGTCTCGGGATGGATCGGCAGGAAGCAAGAATAGGTCTGCTGGCGCTCCTCGCGAAGGGACGCCAGCATGATGTCCATGATCTTCTCATAGCGCTCGGCGGCCAGCTTCAGCGTGTCGTCAAACTGGCCCGACTTGTAGAACTCGGTCGCGCTGATGAATTCGTACTCGAACCCGAATGTATCGAGGAAACGGCGCAGCATGGCGTTGTTGTGATGGCCAAAGCTCTCATATTCGCCATAGGGATCAGGCACCGAGGTCAGCGGCTTTTGCATATGCTGGCGCAACATATCCTGCTGCGGCACGTTCTCGGGCACCTTCCGCATACCGTCCACATCATCCGAAAAACAGATCAGCCGGGTCGGAATGTCGGATATGATCTCGAACGCGCGGCGGATCATCGTTGTGCGCTGCACTTCGCCAAAGGTTCCGATATGCGGCAGACCCGACGGGCCATAACCCGTCTCGAACAGCACATAACCCTTCTTCGGCGGCGACTTCTCATAGCGTTTGAGCACGCGGCGCGCTTCCTCGAAAGGCCAGGCTTTGGAGTTCATCGCTGCGTCGCGCAAGGAAGACATTTGCATCACTTTCCATCGGATCCGGCACCCTTTGTGCCGCAAGGTCCGGTTCCTATTGAACGGGGGGCGATTGGTCAATAATTTCACTTCAAACCATAAAGGATATTGAACTGTGCCCAACACCCTTCCCGCCTTCACTGCCCAGGATGCGCTTGTGGCGATCATGGTGACGGTATCTGTCTCGGACGAGACGATCCGCACGGCGGAACTTGTCGCCATCGAGCGTCAGGTCAACCATCTGCCGGTCTTTGCGCAATATGACATCGACCAGGTCAGGGTTGTGGCGCAGACCGTCTACAAACTCATGGAAGAAGAAGACGGTCTCGATACCTTGTTCGCGATGGTGCGCAGCGCCCTGCCCGAGCGGCTCTATGAAACCGCCTACGCGCTGGCCTGCGACGTCGCTGCCGCGGATGGCAAGCTTGGCCAGAGCGAACTGCGGCTTCTGGAAGAAGTCCGCGAAGAGTTCGACATCGACCGGCTCCATGCCGCCGCCATCGAACGCGGTGCGCGGGCGCGGCACCTCCTGCTCTGAACCGGTCGCCGCAAACGCTTGCAGTGACCCTTCATTTTTCGACTGCAAATACCCTGGGGGTCCGGGGGCTGGCCCCCGGCTCCGTCACTCACGCCCAACTCGCCAACAATTGCAGTTGCAACTTCCGCGCTCGCTTCAGCCACGGCCCAAGGCCCGGCGGATCTTCCTTCTGCGCATTTGGCACGGCATCACGGCGGGCGACGTCTGCGGAATAGATTGCAAAGACCCGGTCCTCGCCCGATCCGGTCGTCAGATAGCCGACGAGCGCAGAGACGAAATTCAGCGTACCAGTCTTGCCGACCACGCGCCTCGGGAGCAGCGTCTGGTCTATCCCCTTGGCTCCCTTGAATTTTATCTCTTTCATCAACCCGCCGAGGCCAGCCCTTGGGCCAAGCGCCCGCAAGGCGGCAACCATGTCGGATGCGGTCACGCGCGAGGCTCCGCCCAGCCCCGAATGGTCGACGAACCGCTCGTCCTGCAAGCCGGTCCGGGTGGCAATCCACCGGGTCATCGCCGCAGCAGAAGCCTCATGGCCCACCACGCCCTGCGCCAGCGATGCCGCCATTCCCACGGCCTCGGCCGTCATGTTGGTGGAATACTTCATCATGTCGCGCAGCACGACGGGCAAGGGATCGCTGTCATGGGCTGCAAGGATACGTGCCTTCGGCAATCCTGCAAGGATCACTGGATCGGGCAGGTCCAGCCCCTCGGCCAGTGCCAAAGTCCGGAAAACGTCACCGGCATACAGGTCCGGACGCCTGACTGGCATCCACCGGCTGCCGCCCTTGCCCAATGCCTGATCCGCTACTGTCCAACTTTCGACGGTTCCGCGCTGGTCATAGGTGAAGATCGGCAGATCGCGCGCCACGACCTTCATCCGCGCAATGGAAACTGCCGGAGCAAAGCGCTCGGCCCGCGCATCGAAGCCAACCTGATAGCCGTCGCCCGAACGTTCCCATGTGAAATTCACTCGATTGAAGTTCAGGTTAAGCCCGCTGACTGCCGGGTTGTAACCCAGCCAATCCGGCTGGCCCGGATCGATTGCATCTATATAGGGCAAAGCCCCCGCCCAGACACCGAAGGTTCCGGCAATCCGCCGCAACCCCAGCCCGCTCAACACTTTGGCCAGATCGCCAAGATTGTCGGTGCTCAGCGTCGGGTCGCCTCCGCCCGCCAGAATCAGATCACCTTTCAGGACCCCACCTTCGACAGGTCCGGTCGCCAGCAGTCGCGTCGGAAATCTGTAGTCTGGCCCAAGCGCCTCAAGTGCATAGAGCGAGGTGATGGATTTCGCCGTCGACGCAGGCGGCATCAGCTTGTCTGGCATGTGCGAGGCAATGACCTCGCCCGACTTCAGATCCGCCAACAGAAACGATACGTCCCCGCCAAGTTTCGCCGCTTCGATCAGCGCGTCGGCGGAAGGTCCGATGGCTCTGGCCGCAGTGGTCGTAACAAGTGGACGTTCGGGCGGTTTTGGCGAGGACAAAGGCGCCTCGGCCCCGGCCCGCGCGGCAATTCCCGTGGCGGCAAGCCCGGCCAGAACGCCCCGACGCGTCAGCGCTTCCATCGTCCGCCTCGCCACTCCCCACGCGCCCGAATTTCAGACGACGAGATATCGTTCAGCGGCATGTCCAGAAAGACCCAGGCGGGCGGACGCATTCCAGAAAGACGTTGCGCATCCTCGGCACGGACACGATAGCGCGCATATTCCTCTGCTGCCCGCGACCCGCGCGCCGCCAGCCGTGTTCCCGGCCTCGCAAAGACTGCAATCGGGACATTGCACATGATCCAGTCCCACTTCTGCCAGCGATGCAACTGCGCCAGATTGTCCGCCCCCATCAGCCACACAAACCTGACACCGGGGTAAAGCACCTGAAGCCGCCGCAGCGTCTCCGCAGTATACCGCGTCCCAATCCTCGCCTCGATATCCGTGATTGCGACGCGCGGGTCATCCATGACCACCCGGGCACGGGCAATCCGCTCGTCCAGCGGCGCAGGCGGGTTCGGCTTCAGCGGATTGCCCGGACTGACCAGCCACCAGACCCGATCCAGCCCCAACCGCTTCAATGCCTCACGGGTAAGATGCGCATGCCCCTCGTGGGCGGGATCGAACGACCCACCCAGAAGACCGACAGACATGCCCGGAAAGGCAACGGGATAACCAACTCTCATGCGCAATCGCTATCCGATCCTTGCGATGCAGTGAAATGGAAAACCCGCAACCCCTCTCTGCTTTTTCGCACAAACATTTGCGAAGTCGCACGATCATCCAAACTTTACGCACACATCATGTGCGAACTCTGCGAATGGAATTTCGCGGCAAGTTCCGGCAAACGGGTGCCACAACAGCCATCCAGCCACTGAAAGGCACCAGCATGACCACCATCGACACCACAGCTTCCGCCAACAATTCCGACCTCGCCGCGCTGATCCTGCGCGTGACGAACGGAGTTCTGTTCCTCCTCCATGCCGGCTTGAAGCTCTTTGTCTTCACCCCCGCCGGAACCGCCGGCTTCTTCGAAAGCATCGGCCTGCCGGGCTTCCTCGCCTACCTCGTCATCGCTGCCGAACTCCTTGGCGGCATCGCCCTGATCGTCGGCTACAAGACCCGCATTGTCTCGCTCGGCCTGATCCTCGTGCTCCTCGGCGCCATCTTCACCGTTCACCTGTCCGCTGGTTTCTTCTTCTCGAACGCCAATGGCGGCTGGGAATACCCGGCATTCTGGGCCGTGACGCTGCTCGTCCTGTCGCTCCTCGGCGACGGCACCTACGCCCTCGGCAAGCGCTGATCCCTTTTCGCCACCACGACCCAAGGCCGCTGGCTCTGTCCGGCGGCCTTTTTCATGGCCTTCCTTGCAAAACGGAATTTACCTGACTAAAGTCAGGCATCATGCCCCTCGACCCCATCGCCCGCATCCGCCGCTTCAACCGCGCAGTAACCGCCGAGGTCGGCGCACTGGACAGCTCTTTCCTCGGCCGCGGCCGCCCTCTCGGCTCCGCCCGCGTCCTGTGGAGCATCGCCCCGGACGGCACCGATGTCGCTGAAATCCGCCAATATCTCCGCCTTGATTCCGGGCTGATGAGCAGGCTCCTGCGCGGCCTCGAAGCCGAGGGCCTCGTCGCCACCGAACCCGCCCAAGGTGACCGCCGCCGTCGTATCGCCCGCCTGACCGACAAGGGGCGCGCCGAAAAAGCCGAATATGACCGCCTGAATGACGCCCTCGCCGCCAGCATGATCGCGCGCGCCCCGCGCAACCACGAGGCAGTCCTTGCCGCAATGGACCTCATCGCCGTGACCCTCAACAGCGACCGCATCACCCTCAGCACCGTCGACCCCGAAAACCCCGGTGCCCGCGCCTGCCTGTCGGCCTACTTCCAGCTTTTGTCCGACAAGATTCCCGGCATTTCCGCCACCCACGTCCCCGACCCGGACCCGGAGGCCGCCTCCTACCGTCCGCCGCGTGGCGCATTCCTCCTCGCCAGCGCCGACGGCCTGCCGATCGCTTGCGGCGCCCTCAAGACACTTTCCCCTGGGCTAGGCGAGGTCAAACGTCTCTGGGTGGATCCCGCAGCGCGCGGTCAGGGCCTTGCCCGGCGCATGATGCGCGCGCTCGAAGACCAGGCCCGCGCCCTCGGCCACACCTCACTCAAACTCGACACCAACGAAAACCTCCCCGAAGCCATGGCCCTTTACCGTGCCGATGGCTGGCAAGAGACCGAACCCTACACGTCATTCCCCGCCACCCACTGGTTCGCCAAGTCCCTCTGAGCCATTTTCCGGCTGCAAATACCCTGCAGGGGGTACGGGGGACGCAAAGTCCCCCGCCGCG
>JBATMT010000052.1:0-4632 GCA_049289975.1 Paracoccaceae bacterium
GATGAGGGTCGGGCACTGTGTGGTGCACTGACTGCGCTGATGACCGGCGTTTCCTATGCGACGTCGGCGGAGATGGCAGGCGAGTTGGGTCCGTTCCCGTCCTACGCCAAGAACCGCGATCATATGCTGCGGGTGATCCGCAATCACCGAACTGCTGCATATGGCAAGGCGGAAGGATACGAGGCTCTGGCGGTAAAACCGGTGCCACTGGATCAAGTTAACTGCCCCGACCAACGCCTTGTGAAGCTTGCAAAAACGGCTTGGGACGATGCGCTGGCACTTGGCGAGAACCATGGCTACCGCAATGCGCAGTCCACGGTGATCGCTCCGACTGGTACGATTGGTCTGGTTATGGATTGCGATACCACGGGGATCGAGCCGGACTTCGCGCTGGTGAAGTTCAAGAAACTGGCGGGTGGCGGCTATTTCAAGATCATCAACCGGTCGGTTCCTGCGGCGCTTGAATCGCTTGGTTATGGCTCGGCGCAAATCGAAGAGATCGTCGCCCATGCTGTCGGCCATGCATCGCTTGGTAATTGCCCCGGCATCAACACCACCGCGCTCATCGGTCACGGCTTTGGTGCGCGCGAGCTTGAGAAGATCGAGGCGGCTCTGCCGACTGCGTTCGACATCCGTTTTGTGTTCAACCAGTGGACATTGGGCGAAGAGTTCTGCACCGGAACGCTTGGCATCCCGGCAGAGAAGCTGAACGACCCGACATTCGACATGCTCAAGCATCTTGGTTTCAGCAAGGCGCAGGTCGAAGCGGCGAATGACCATGTCTGCGGAACCATGACGCTTGAGGGCGCGCCGCACCTGAAGACCGAGCACTACTCGGTCTTCGATTGCGCCAACGCCTGCGGCAAGACCGGAAAGCGGTTTTTGTCGGTTCAAAGCCACATCACGATGATGGCCGCGGCGCAGAGCTTCATCTCGGGTGCGATCTCCAAGACGATCAACATGCCGAACAACGCGACCATCGAGGAAACACTGGCGGCTTACGAGTTGTCGTGGAGCCTCGGGATCAAGGCAAACGCACTCTATCGCGACGGCTCGAAACTGTCGCAGCCTCTAGCGTCGGCGCTGGTCGAGGATGACGAGGAAGCCGAAGAAATTCTGCTGAACGGATCTGCGCAGGAGAAAGCGGCGGTGCTGGCCGAGAAGATCATCGAAAAGGTGATCATCAAGGAAATCGTGCGCAGCAACCGTGAAAAACTGCCGGAGCGCCGCAAGGGCTATACTCAGAAGGCCATCGTTGGCGGCCACAAGGTGTATCTGCGCACCGGCGAGTACAAGGACGGCAAGCTGGGTGAGATTTTCATCGACATGCACAAGGAAGGCGCTGGCTTCCGGGCAATGATGAACAACTTCGCCATCGCTGTGTCAGTTGGTCTGCAGTACGGGGTGCCGTTGGAAGAGTTCGTGGACGCTTTCACCTTCACCAAGTTTGAACCGGCAGGCATGGTGCAGGGCAACGAGGCGATCAAGAACGCGACCTCGATCCTTGACTATATCTTCCGCGAACTGGCTGTGAGCTACCTTGACCGAACCGATCTGGCACACGTGAAGCCGCAAGGTGCCACGTTCGACGATCTGGGAGGTGGCTCTGACGAAGGTCTTTCGAACCTGTCGGAAGTGAGTGAAAAGGGTGCGTCAAAATCCCTCGAAGTTCTCCGGCAGATTTCCTCGACCGGCTATCTGCGTAAGCGTCTGCCGCAGGAACTCGTGGTGCTTCAAGGTGGGTTTGGTGCCACAGCGCTGGCTGGTGCGTTCGATCCGGTCTCGGTCCTGAACACGCTTGTGCCTGAGACCCTGCAAACCGGCACTGGCGGGGCAACCGCTCTTTCGACTGGTACTGTGACACTGGATGCACGGACCAAGGCCAAGATGCAGGGCTACGAGGGAGACCCGTGCGGCGAATGCGGCAACTATACGCTGGTGCGCAACGGCACCTGCATGAAGTGCAACACCTGCGGCGGAACGAGCGGGTGTAGCTGAGGGAATACCCGCCTCCGGTCCGCCGACCGGGGGCAGGCATCCGGGGCGGGTGCGCTCGCCCCCGACGACGTTCAGGCCGCAGGCAAGAACACCGAGCGGTATAAAGACTGAGCTTGAACGGCGAAACTCATGTGGGGCAGGGAGACCTGCCCCCTTTTTTTGTAAATTGGCGCAAACTCCGCGAAAATCGCGATGTTATTGCCTAACGGGGAAGGAAAATCGCACATTCCCCCCAACGCACCCCCCTTGTGGAAAAGGCGTCATGCCCCCAGATTGATGGCATGGCGCGAGGTCCCCGGGATCGGGATGCGCCCCGCCAGATGGAGACATGAATGAACAAATCGCTTCTCGCCCTTGCCCTGACCTTCGGCCTTGTCGGCTTTGCCGCCAATGCGCAGACGGTTGTGACCGACACAGACGGCAATGGCGTCTTCTCGATTGAGGAGCTTACGGCGGCCTACCCGGACATGACGCCGGATCTGTTCAAGCAGATCGACGTTGATGGGTCGGGCTCGGTCGATGCAGACGAGCTTCAAGCTGCCCGCGAGGGCGGTATGATCGCCGGATAAGCAATTCGCGCGATAGCAGAAAAAGCAAAGGCCCCGGAGATCGTGATCTCTGGGGCCTTTCGCATTAATGAAGGCTTGGCGTCAGACGCCGCGCGACAGGGCTGCAACGCCGGTGCGGGCTACGTCGACAAGGCCAAGGGGGCGCATGAGATCGGCGAAGGCGTCGATCTTTTCGGGTGTGCCGGTGATTTCGAACACAAAGCTTTCCAGCGTCGAGTCGACGACATTGGCGCGAAAGATCTCGGCCAGACGCAGGGACTCGATACGTTTGTCGCCGGTGCCCGCCACCTTGAACAGCGCAAGCTCGCGCTCGACCGAAGCGCCCTCGACGGTCAGGTCATGGACTTCGTGGACTGGAACCAGTCGGCCAAGCTGTGCCTTGATCTGCTCGATCACTGCGGGAGTGCCGCGCGTCACGACGGTGATACGCGATCGGTGACCCTTGTGGTCGACTTCGGCCACGGTCAGGCTGTCGATGTTGTAGCCACGGCCCGAGAAAAGCCCAATCACCCGGGCAAGGACGCCTGCTTCGTTGTCGACAAGAACTGCGAGCGTGTGGCTCTCGATAACTTGTGCGTTCGGATCGCGGAGCTCGTAGGCCGAGTGGCTGGTCGAGCCTTTCTTGATGTTCAGTGCGGACATGTCAGCCCTTCTTCTTTTCACAAATATCCTCGGGGGTGCGGGGGCAGACAGCCCCCGCCCGTGACTTACACCAGCGCTCCACCGGCGCCCTGGATAGCGCCTTCGGTGGCTGCGTCACCCAAAATCATCTCGTTGTGCGGTTTGCCCGACGGGATCATCGGGAAGCAGTTTTCATGCTTTTCGACGAGGCAGTCAAAGATTACTGGACCATCATAGTCGAGCATTTCCATAATTGCGGCGTCAAGATCCTTGGGGTCCGAGCATTTGATGCCCTTACAGCCGAAGGCTTCAGCGAGTTTAACGAAATCGGGCAGGGCCTCGGACCAGCTTTGCGAATAGCGTTCGCCATGCAGAAGTTGCTGCCACTGGCGCACCATGCCAAGCCGTTCGTTGTTCAGGATGAATTGCTTGACCGGGGTGCGGAACTGCACTGCGGTGCCCATCTCTTGCATGTTCATCAACCACGAGGCTTCGCCTGCGACATTGATGACAAGCGCGTCCGGATGTGCAACCTGCACGCCGATCGAGGCAGGCAGGCCATAGCCCATCGTGCCGAGGCCGCCCGAGGTCATCCAGCGGTTCGGCTCGTTGAAATGCAGGAATTGCGCCGCCCACATCTGATGCTGGCCGACTTCGGTCGTGATATAGCGGTCACGGCCCTTGGTAAGAGCTTCTAGCCGCTCAAGCGCATATTGCGGTTTGATGACCTTGTCGGAGTTCTTGTAGGTCAGGCAGCGCTTGAGCTTCCACTGTTCGATCTGGCTCCACCATCTGGCAAGGCCTTCCTTGTTGAGCTTGCGACCGCGCGCCTTCCAGACATTCAGCATGTCTTCGAGCACATGACCGACGTCACCAACAATCGGCAGATCGACATGGATGACCTTGTTGATCGACGAAGGGTCAATGTCGATATGGACCTTCTTCGATCGGGGGCTGAAGTCTGCGATACGCCCGGTGATGCGGTCATCAAAGCGGGCACCGATGTTGATCATCAGATCGCAGCCGTGCATGGCGAGGTTGGCCTCGTAAAGTCCATGCATGCCGAGCATGCCGATCCAGCCCTTGCCCGATGCCGGGTAAGCGCCAAGACCCATCAGCGTCGACGTCACCGGAATGCCGGTTGCGTCGGCCAATTCCCGCAGAAGCTGGCTTGCCGCCGGACCTGAGTTGATGACGCCACCGCCTGTATAGAAGATCGGGCGTTCAGCTTTCTCCATCATCTCAACCAGTTCGGTGATGGCCTTGATGTAGCCCTTCACTTTCGGTTGATAATGGCTGACGCGCGCTTCACGGGGTGAAGAATAGGTGCCAGTGGCGAATTGCACGTCTTTCGGACTGTCGACCAACACCGGGCCGGGGCGACCCTTGGTGGCGACATGGAAGGCCTGATGGAGGGTTTCCGCCAACTTCTCAGTGTCTTTCA
>JBATMT010000053.1:0-7970 GCA_049289975.1 Paracoccaceae bacterium
GCCGCGCCCCGACTGGGACGTGCCGCTCTGGCTTGTCACCCATGTCGACCTGCACCGCACGCCCAAGGTTCAGGCCCTGCTCGCCGCCCTGAAAGTCAGCGCCCGCGCCTGCGCGACCGACTGATGAGCGAAAGCGCCCGCGGCCATCTGGCGATGCTTGCCTTCTCGGCTCTGATCGCCGGATCGTTCTCGCTTGGCGGCTTGATGGCCAACATGATCTCGCCGACCGCCTTCTCGGCCGCCCGCTTCCTGCTGGCGGCAACCTGTGTCGGCACAGCCGCCCTCGCCACCGGCCAGTTCCGCCCCGAAGATGCCCGCGCCCCGTGGCGCTATCTGCTGTTGGGCCTCTGCCTCGCCGCCTATTTCGTCCTCATGTTCGAAGGGCTGAAAACCGCGCCGCCCGTCTCCACTGCTGCCGTCTTCACCCTGACGCCGATCCTGTCGGCAGGCTTCGGCTGGCTGCTCCTTCGGCAGGTCACAACACCTCGCATCGCCACCGCCCTCGCCATCGGCGGGGCAGGGGCCGTCTGGGTCATCTTCCGCGCCGACCTCGCAGCACTCCTGCGCTTTCAGGTCGGCAAGGGCGAGATCACCTACTTCTGGGGCTGCCTCGCCCATGCCCTCTACACGCCCTTGGTCCGCAAGCTGAACAAAGGCGAAAGCCCGGTTGTCTTTTCCTTTGGCGTCCTTGTCACCGGATTCCTGCTTCTGACGCTCTGGGGCTGGTCCGACATTGTGACAACCGCGTGGAGCACCCTTCCCGCCATCGTCTGGATATCGCTGCTTTACACCGCGATCATCGCCAGTGCCGTGACCTTCGTGCTCCTGCAATATGCCGCGCTGCGACTGCCCTCGTCCAAAGTCATGGCCTACACCTACCTGACCCCAAGCTGGGTAATCCTGTGGGAAATCGCGCTGGGCAAACCTGTTCCGTCAGGACTGATCCTCCTTGGCGTCGCCGCCACCATAGCAGCACTGGCGATGCTGGTGAGGGAATGATGGCGCGGCAGTATCGTTGACTGAATGGCGTCGGCCAGACTGAAGTGCTCAGCCCATTGTTCCCGCATTTGCCCTGCGTCAAGTCGAGAGGCTGACTTCAACGCTCCGCCCGTACCACCCACTTGTGCTTCCCGATCTGCCTGACCTTACCGAACCCAGCCGCCTCGAACATGGCGAGCGTGCCCCCGTGCAGGAACGACCCGGAAACCTTGCGCCCGGAAACATCTTCCGGATAGCCCTCAACCACGCCACCGCCAAGGCGGAAAATTTCTGCCATTGCGCCGCCCAACCCGGCGGCGGCCACGCCCCTTGCGCGACAGGCGCGGTCCACGAAAAAGCAGGTGATCCGCCAAGCGGGCAGGTCGGTCTTCCCGGCCTCATACTCAACACGGTTCTTGATGCGCGGTAACTCCTGAGGCGAGCCGAACTGGCACCAGCCCACGCAAACGTCGCCATCATAAACCAGTGCCGCATGCGCCCGGCCGCCCCGCACCAGCGTTTCCTTTTCAGCCCGGTTTAGCTCAGCCGATTTGCCCCAGCCCTCGCCCTTGGCGTGAAACCCCATGCACCAGCATCCGCCCCACACGCCTTTGTGGCGCTCGACCAGCGCGGCGAAGTCCGGCCATGTCGCGCCATCAAGCGCTTTCGTGTGGAAGCCAGCCATCCGGCTCCTCCGCGGCTTGCCCTGCCAGAAATCGCTCGAACGCATCCAGATCGACGGCCTCGAACAGGCCGAACCCCTGTATCCACACCGTCGCCGCCCGCATCGCATCCGGCTCCAGCTTGCACCAGATCACCCGGCCACGACGTTCCTGCGTCACCAGCCCCGCCTCGACCAACACTTTCAGATGCTTGGAAATCGCCGCCAAAGACATCTCGAATGGCTCTGCCACGTCGGTCACGGCCATGTCGTCTTCCAGAAGCATGGTCAGGATTCCGCGCCGCGTGGGATCGGCAAGCGCGGCAAAGATGGCGTCGAGCCTGGTGTGCGGCGAACTGCTCATGCCCCGGTTGTCGCCGCGTGCCCAAGGATCGTCAACCAAAAGGTTGAATATGCACAAAGCCTGCAAAGCCCCCGGTTTTGCCGTTGTCAGCGTCGGGGGCCGGTTAAGATCAGGTAAAGAGAAAAGTCGAAACCGTTTTATATCAACGGGTTGACATGTAGTCCCACAGTGGGACGTCCCCGTTGACTCACGCGGCCCCAACCTCTAGTCATCCGGCAAAGTTCCGAAAGGCATGCCCATGTCCGACGACCCAGATCCCGAGCGCCTGAAACGGCTGGAGGAACGGATCGCCGAACTCAAGCGGGCAGGGGAGCCAAAGCCCCGTGTCGAGGAACATTACTCTGCCGCCAGCCAAGGCTGGCGGATGGTTATCGAGCTGGTGTCGGGTCTCGGCGTCGGCTTTGCCATCGGATACGGGCTGGATACCCTCTTCGGGACCCTGCCCCTCTGTCTGGTGGTTTTTACATTGCTGGGCTTCGCGGCCGGGGTGAACGTCATGCTTCGCACCGCCAGAGAGCTCCAGAAGGAACAGCAGGCCGAGACGTCGGCCAGGGACGAAGGGGAATAGAATGGCGGGCGAAGCTGAAGGCGAAGGTCTTGTCTTCCATCCGATGGACCAGTTCATCGTCAAACCTCTGTTTGGCGAAGGCCCGATCCAGTGGTACACACCCACGAACGCAACCCTCTGGATGGCCGTGACCATCCTGATGGTGGTGCTGTTCTTCGTGGTCGGCACCGGCAAGCGCTCGATCGTCCCCTCGCGTATCCAATCCATCGCCGAACTCGGCTACGGATTCGTCAAGAAGATGGTCGAGGACGTGTCGGGCCATGATGGCGTGAAGTACTTCCCCTACATCTTCACGCTGTTCTGTTTCATCGTGTTTTCGAACTTCCTCGGCCTGATCCCCGGTGCGTTCACCACGACTTCCCATATCGCCGTCACCGCGATCCTCGCGGTCATGGTCTTCCTGTTCGTGACGATCCTCGGGTTTGCCAAGAACGGCATGCACTTCCTTGGTCTGTTCTGGGTCTCGTCGGCGCCGCTCGCGCTCCGCCCCGTCCTGGCGATCATCGAGCTGATTTCCTACTTCGTGCGTCCGGTCAGCCACTCGATCCGACTTGCAGGCAACATGATGGCCGGTCACGCCGTTATCAAAGTGTTCGCCGCCTTCGCGCCGCTGATCCTGATGTCGGGCATCGGTGTCGTCGTGACGCCGCTCTCCATCCTCGCAATCACCGCGATGTATGGCCTCGAAATTCTGGTCTGCTTCATTCAGGCCTACGTCTTCACCATCCTGACCTGCGTCTACCTCCGCGATGCGCTGCATCCGGGCCACTAAGGTCGGGCTTCAATATCCAACGCCAAATTCCAACCGTAAGGAGTGAACTACAATGCAAGGCGATATCGTACAAATGGGTGCATACATCGGCGCTGGCCTGGCCTGCATGGGCATGGGCGGCTCGGCGATCGGTGTGGGTAACGTTGCTGGCAACTTCCTCGCTGGCGCACTGCGCAACCCGTCGGCCGCTGCTGGCCAGACCGCCACGCTCTTCATCGGCATCGCATTCGCCGAAGCGCTCGGGATCTTCTCGTTCCTGGTCGCTCTGCTGCTGATGTTCGCAGTCTGATCCTGACTACCCATCCTTACGGCCGGGCAGGGGCGCCAATCGTGCGCCTGCCCGCGAAGTAATCCGGGTTCCAGGGGGACATCATGGCGAACACTACCGAAACGCTGAGCACCGCGACGAGTGCTGTCGAGGGCGTGGCAGAAACCACGACCCACGCTGCAGATGCCGCGGGACACGCAGCCGAATCCGCCGGCATGCCCCAGCTCGACTTTTCGACCTTCCCGAACCAGATCTTCTGGCTTCTGGTCGCACTGGTCGTGATCTATCTTATCCTGTCGAAGATTGCGCTGCCGCGCATAGGCGGGATTCTTGCGGACCGTCAGGGCCGCATCACCGGCGATATCGAAGCGGCTGAAAAGCTCAAGTCGCGCGCGATAGAGGCGGAGAAGGCCTATAATCAGGCACTGATCGATGCCCGCAATGAAGCCAACCGCATCGTTGGCGAGACTCGAGCCGAGATCCAGAAGGACCTCGACGCAGCCACGGCCAAAGCCGACGCCGAGATTTCGGCGCGGACTGCGGAATCGTCCAAACGTATCGACGAGATCCGCGTAAACGCCGTCGCCAGCGTGACCGAAGTTGCCAAGGACACGGCAGAGGCCATCGTCTCGGCTCTCGGCGGCAGCGCCGATAGCAAGAGTGTTGCCGATGCAGTTGCCGCACGGCTGAAAGGGTAAGCAGATGAAAAAGCTTTCACTCGCACTGACCCTTGCCCTGGCGGCAACTCCGGCATTGGCAGAAGAAGAAGCATTCTTCTCGCTGCGGTCGACCGAGTTCGTGGTTACCATCGCTTTCTTGGTGTTCATCGGCGTCCTGCTGAAGTTCAAGGTTCCGTCGTTGATCGGCGGTCTCTTGGATAAACGCGCTCAGGGCATCAAAGCCGACCTTGAAGCAGCGAAAGCGCTGCATGAGGAAGCCAAGGTGCTGCTTCAGTCTTACGAGAAGAAGCACAAGGAAGTGCAGGATCAGGCTGACCAGATCGTGGAAGGCGCCAAGCGTGAAGCCCACGCTGCTGCGGATCAGGCCAAGCTTGACCTCAAGGCGTCCATTGCCCGCCGCCTTCAGTCTGCACAAGACCAGATCGCATCGGCAGAAGCCGCCGCCGTCCGGGCAGTGCGCGACCGCGCTGTTTCGGTGGCTGTCGCGGCAGCTTCTGATCTGATCGCCAAGCAGATGTCCGCGGCTGACAGAGGCAAGCTTATCGACGCAGCCATTCAGGATGTCGAAGCCAAGCTTCACTGATCAGAGCATTAGAAAATTCAAAAGCCCGGTGCCAAAGCGCCGGGCTTTTTCTTTGTCTGTGCTGCAAACAAAAGGGCCGGATCTTTCGACCCGGCCCCCGGTAACTTTCTTTAACCGATCAGCGGTTCGGGATGATCACGATCTCGACGCGGCGGTTCTGAGCGCGACCAGCAGGGGTGCTGTTCGACGCGATAGGTTGATCCTCGCCACGTCCGAAGGCCACGAGACGACCGCCATAGACACCGCCCTGACGCAGAACAGCAGCGACCGACTCGGCGCGACGCTGTGACAGGTCCTGATTGTAGGACGCAGCACCTGTGTTGTCGGTATGTCCGATCACTTGCACCGTGGTGTTCGGATAGCGGTTGAGGCTGTCCGCAACGGTGTAAAGATCGTTCATGATCCCGGACTGAACCGCTGCGCTGTCAACCGCGAACAAGATGCCCTCAGGCATCGTCACGATAAGCCGGTCTCCGGCGTTGACGATCCGCACGCGGCTGTCGTTGATCTGGCTTTTCAGTTCTGCTGCCTGCTTGTCGAGTGCATTGCCGATGCCGGCGCCCAGCATGCCACCGATCAAGGCACCACCAATGACGCGGTCTGAGGTCTTGTCATTGGAATCGCCCGTAGCCGCGCCAAGCGCGGCACCCGTTATAGCACCCATCAGCGCACCTGACTTGGCGCGTTGGTTTGGATCGGTGCTGTAGGGATCAGCCGGAACGCAGGCCGACAAGGCCATGCCGCTCGCCAAAGCTGCAAGAAGAAGTTTATTGATACGCATAGCTGCTCCGCCATTTCTAGTGCTGACTGGTAACTGACTATAACTCGCTTGTTAGGCAATAACGATGCAGCGCCAGATAAGTTTCTTTGGCATCTGAGCGAATATTTGCCGATTCTCACGCCGCTTTGCTGTCAGCTCGGGCCGCTTCCCAAGCCAACATCGCCCGTTTTACCGGCAGGCCCCAATGGTAGCCGCCCAAGCCGCCCGACTTGCGAAGCGCCCTGTGGCAAGGGATCAGCCAGCTCACGGGATTCCGCCCCACCGCAGTGCCAACAGCACGGACCGCCTTGGGAGCGCCGACCACGCGCGCGATTTCGGAATAGGTGGTGACCTGTCCCGTTGGAACCGTCAGCAACGCCTCCCATACCTTGATCTGAAAAGGTGCGCCAATCATGAACAGGCGGCTTTCGCCCTGACCGGATAAGGCAGCCTCTACCCAGGGCCTGATGAAGTCAGGCTCTTCTACATACGTCGCATTTGGCCAGCGTCCTGACAGATCGGCAAACGCTACCTCGCGCCCCGTTTCCTCGACAAAAGCCATGCCGCACAATCCACGATCCGTTCCCATCGCCAGTGCCTCGCCAAAGGGCGAGTCGAACCATCCGTAGCGCACCGTCAGGCCTTGGCCACCCGTGGCGAAATCACCAGGGCTCATGGCCTCCCACCGAACGAAAAGATCATGCAACCGCCCCGATCCCGAAAGTCCGGTTTCCAGTGCCGTGTCGAGCACAGTAAAGCGGTCGGCTAACAGCCGCTTGGCGTGATCCAGCGTCAGATACTGCTGATAGCGCTTCGGTGAAACTCCGACCCAGTTGGAAAACACCCGCTGGAAGTGCGCCGGACTCATCGCAAGACGCGCGGCAAGGCCATCAAGCGACAGGTTCTGCCCTCCCGGACCGTCGATCTCGGCCAAGGCGCGAGCAATGACCCGGTAATGATATTCGTCGCTGATCTGGTCCATATTCATGGCGTGTCTCCTTTGCATGAAAGTTAGGCGACTGCGCCCTGCCTTGCGACCCGGATTTTGCGGTTTGATCGGGCTTGCGCTAAACGGCTTGCCGCGCGAGCGAAGGGAAGGCATAGGGCTGGAATGACAAAGCAACTCGACTATCACACGATATACGAGATTTTTCGGCGCTTCCGCGAAGCTGAAGCCGAGCCGAAGGGTGAGTTGGAACATGTCAACGCTTACACGCTTCTGGTGGCAGTGGCCCTGTCTGCACAGGCAACCGACGCAGGTGTGAACAAGGCAACGCGCAAGCTCTTTGAGACTGTAGACACTCCTGAAAAGATGCTCGCCCTTGGCGAAGAGGGACTCACCGAGCATATTAAGTCCATCGGCCTTTATCGTCAGAAGGCAAAGAACGTCATCAAGCTCAGCCAGATCCTGCACAACCAATACGACGACCAGGTACCTTCGTCGCGTGCAGCGCTGCAATCACTGCCGGGCGTTGGCCGCAAGACCGCCAACGTCGTTCTCAACATGTGGTTCGAGCAGCCGTCCCAAGCCGTCGATACCCACATCTTCCGCGTCGGCAATCGTACCGGCATCGCGCCGGGCAAGGACGTGGAAACAGTCGAGCGCGCCATCGAAGATCATGTCCCCGCTGAGTTTCAGCGTCATGCGCATCATTGGCTGATCTTGCATGGTCGGTATATGTGCGTCGCGCGGAAACCGAAATGCGGCGCCTGCCTTATCCGTGATCTCTGCCCCTATGAGGAGAAGACCCAGTGAGCGAACGTTATCAGGTTGTCGGCATCGGCAACGCCATCGTCGATGTTCTCAGCCAGACGGACGACACTTTCCTCGATCTGATGGGAATCCAGAAAGGCATCATGCAGCTTGTCGAGCGCGAACGCGGCGAATTGCTTTATGGTGCGATGCGAGACCGCACCCAGGCACCGGGAGGATCAGTTGGCAACACCGTTGCCGGCCTTGGCAACCTCGGACTGCGGGCCGCCTTCATAGGGCGCGTGCGCGATGATGCTCTTGGCCGCTTCTATGCAAAGTCACTTACGGCCGAAGGCACGGACTTCCCTAACCCGCCAGTCGCGGACGGCGATCTGCCGACGTCGCGCTCGATGATCTTTGTCACTCCTGACGGCGAGCGTTCGATGAACACTTATCTTGGCATTTCTGCCGAACTTGGCACGGGCGATGTCTCGGAAGGGGTTGCGGGACAGACCGACTACTTGTTCCTTGAAGGCTACCTGTTCGACAAGGATCAAGGAAAGGCCGCCTTCCACAAAGCAGCTTCCGCCTGCCACGCAGGTGGCGGAAAAGCCGGCATCGCGCTTTCGGACCCGTTCTGTGT
>JBATMT010000054.1:0-6727 GCA_049289975.1 Paracoccaceae bacterium
GAAAGATGCCGGTCGCGCGGAGGCGACCGAAGCGCGCATTGGAGCGATGGGTTGGCCCAAGGGCGGGTTCACGGCTGCGGCGCGGGCCGAAGCTCTGGCGCGGTTCAGGGCGGCGGGCCTGCCCGGCAAACGTGATGAATACTGGCGCTATACCGATCCGTCATCCTTGACGGTGGCGGCCGCTGCTGACGCGCCGGTTTTCAAGGCCAGTGACGAGGCTCCGGTCTTTGGCGCGCGCGAACGGACAGTGATCGCCTTTGTCGACGGCGTGTTCGATCCGGCGCGGTCGGATGATCTTGCTGCGGCAGGGCTGGAGATTTCGCGTTTGGCAGAGGCCGATCGTGCCGATCTGCATTGGGCGCGCGACCTGTATGGTGTGCTGGAAGCTCGTGGGCAGGTGCCGGTTGTGCGGCCCTTGGCGGCGATGAACACGGCGGCGGCAACCGATGGCGTCTTGATCCGGGTGACTGGGCAGGCGGCGAAGCCCGTGCATCTGGTGTATTACCATGAGGCTGTTACCTCGGACGCGGTGCTGCACCATTGCATCAAGGTCGAAAGCGGCGGCGAGGTCACGATCCTTGAATCCGGCCCGGGGGCAGCGCGCTTCAATTCGGTGATGGAGGTCGATGTCGCCGCAGGCGGGCGCTTCCACCATGTCCGCGCCCAAGGCCGCGACCATGCGCGGCGTGCGATCACACACATGTTCGGCCGCCTTGGGGCCAAGTCGCTTTTCAAGAGTTTTACGCTCACGGCGAATGGCGTGTTGACCCGCAACGAGTGCATTCTTGAACTATGCGGCGATCACGGGGTTGCCCATGTGGCAGGCGCGGCACTTGGCGATGGTGCGACGGGTGCCTTCTTGCATGACGACACGGTATTCGTGACGCATGATGCCGTCGGTTGCGAAAGCCGTCAGGTGTTCAAGAAGGTTCTGAAGAACGGCGCTGTCGGTGTCTTTCAGGGCAAGATTCTGGTCAAATCCGGCGCGCAGAAAACTGATGGCTATCAAATCAGCCAGTCGCTGTTGCTGGACGAAGACAGCCAGTTCCTCGCCAAACCCGAGCTCGAGATCTACGCCGACGATGTGAAATGCTCGCACGGCTCCACGACCGGTGCCATCGACGATACCGCTCTTTTCTATCTGCGGTCACGCGGGGTGCCGCGCGAAGAGGCGACAGCGCTGCTGGTGCTGTCGTTCCTTGCTGACGCGATTGCCGAGATTGACGACGCCGACATCCAGTCCGAAATCGTCGAGCGGCTGGAAGCGTGGCTGGCCCGCAGGCGGCGGGCATGAGCGTAACGGCGGAAATCCTTGCCACATGGCGCGACCCGGCCGGTCCGGTCCGGCGTCTGGTGGCGAACGGTCCGCGTGAGGACCGGGCGCTGGTCATCTTGATCGGCGCCTGCCTTCTTCTCTATGTTGCACGCCTGCCGATGCTGGCGCGGCAAGCGCGGCTCGACCCGGAGGTGCCGCTGGACGCGAGTATGGGGATCACGTTGTTTGTGATGCTGTTCGTGCTGCCGCTTCTCGCCTATGCACTGGCGTTCGTGATCCACCTGATCGTGCGCGCGACCGGCCGGAATGGCGCGGCGTCTGGCGCGCGGATGGCGCTGTTCTGGGCGTTCCTTGCGATCACGCCGGCAGCGTTGTTGCAAGGATTGCTGGAGGCGCTGCTGGGGCCGATGGTCGTGGTGCGGATATTTGGCGTTGCAGTATTTGGATTTTTTCTCTGGTTCGTCGGCCGTGGCCTGAGTGTGGCCTACCCACGCGCCGAGGGGGTGAAATGACGATCTTAACCGAGATTCAGGACCTTGCATCCGAAACCTTCCGCGATCCGAAGGTGGCGGCGGAACGGTTGATGCGCATGGGAATACCGATGCAGGCGGTTTGGCTAGGGGTTGCGCTGGTCGCGATCCTTGCCGTGATCGTGGTGCGTCTGTCGGTTTTGCCGCTGCCGGAAAAGGACTTGACCGACTTTGGCCGGATGCTCTCGCATCCACTCTTCGGTCCGCTTATTCAAGGCGGCTCGATTGCGATGGTTGCCGCCGTCATGGCGGGGGTAGGGCGAATGTTCGGGGGGAAGGGGACTTTCGAGAACTCGCTCTTGCTGTTCGTTTGGCTCGAATTCCTCGTGGTTCTGGTTGGCATCGTCCAGACGTTAGCGCTTTTCATCTTCCCGCTCGCAGGCGTTGTGATCTCGATCCTGACCGTTGTCGTATTCCTTTGGGCGCAGACGCAATTCCTTCGCGCTCTTCACGGGTTTACGAACGGCTGGCTGGTGTTTCTGGGAATGATCGGTACCCTGATTGCACTCTCGTTCGTCCTCGCGATTCTTATGATGATGCTGGGCATTGTCCCGCCGCAAGGAGTGGCCTGAGCCATGTACGACGTCGAGAAGATACGGGCAGACTTTCCGATCCTAAGCCGCAAGGTGAATGGCAAGCCGCTCGTTTACCTTGACAACGGCGCGTCGGCGCAAAAACCCAAGGTCGTGATTGACGCGATGACCCGCGCCTACGAAGAAGAATATGCCAACGTCCATCGCGGCCTGCATTTCCTGTCGAACCTTGCGACCGAGAAGTACGAAGGCGTGCGGTCGATCATTGCCCGGTTCCTGAATGTGAAAGATGCCGAGGAGATTGTCTTTACCACTGGCACGACCGAAGGCATCAACCTTGTTTCCTATGCCTGGGGCGCGCCGAACCTCAAGGCCGGGGACGAGATTGTGCTGTCGGTGCTGGAGCATCACGCCAACATCGTTCCGTGGCACTTCCTGCGCGAACGGCAGGGCGTGGTTTTGAAATGGGTCGAGCCAGAGCCGGACGGCAGCCTTGACGCCGAAAAGGTCATCGCGGCGATTGGGCCGAAGACCAGGCTGGTGGCTGTCACACAGATGTCTAACGTCACCGGAACGCGCGTCGATGTGGCGCGTATCTGCTGCGCGGCGAAGGAAAAGGGCGTGCCGGTTCTGGTTGATGGCAGTCAGGGCGCCGTCCATGCGCCGGTGTCGGTCCCCGACCTTGGCTGCGACTTCTATGCCATCACCGGACACAAGCTTTATGGCCCGTCGGGGTCTGGTGCGATCTGGATTTCCAAAGAACGAATGGCCGAGATGCGGCCCTTCCTTGGCGGCGGCGACATGATCCGCGAGGTTGGGCGCGACGACGTAACCTATGCTGATCCGCCGATGAAGTTCGAGGCGGGTACGCCCGGGATCGTTCAGCAGATCGGGCTTGGCGTGGCGCTCGACTATCTCATGTCGCTTGGCATGGAGAATGTCGCTGCCCATGAGGCGGCCCTTCGGGACTACGCGTTAGGGCGCTTCAAGGGGCTGAACTGGCTGAACCTGCAAGGCACGTCGCCAGACAAGGGTGCGATATTCTCGTTCACGCTGCAAGGCGCGGCGCACGCGCATGACATCTCTACCGTGCTCGACAAGCGTGGCGTGGCGGTGCGGGCAGGGACACATTGCGCCATGCCGCTGATGCAGCACTTCGGGGTTTCAGCGACCTGCCGGGCATCGTTCGGACTGTACAACACCAAGGCCGAAGTCGACGTGCTGGTTGATGCACTGGAGCTTTGCCACGAGTTGTTCGGCTAGGGCCAGAGCAGGGGCGAACGCGGCTGCGCAGAGGCTGCGCCACTGTCATTCGCACTCTAAGCAAAGGCCCAGATTTCCTTAACGGAAAGTCGCAACTCGTTGATAAAGTGCAATTTCAGCTTATCTTGAACCCGCGCAAATTCAAAGGCCGCCCCGGAGGGCGGCCTTTGCCAGTAACTTCCAATGAGCGGCGTGTGATCCTAAAACGAGAACTTCAGGGCCAGTACGGCGGCGTCCTGAGTTTCACCCGCGCGGTTGCCGTAGTTTTCGGAATGGAGAAGCTCTGCAACCATTTCCAGACCATCAGCAATCTCGCGCTGATAGTTGATCGACAGATCAACCTGACGGCTTGACGGCGCGAGGTCCACGCCAATTGGCTGCGACAGGCTGCGACCGGCGGCCATGATGACCGGGGCCGAAAGTCTGGCGCTGCCGTTGGTGACAGCCATCGGCATGCTGGCCCCGAACGACAGGCGGTCGCCGGATGCGAATACATCGCGACTGCCGATATCAAGCTTGATACTGTTGAATCTAGCTGACGACACATTGCTCAGCGCGACCTGAGAGCCAAGATCGGCAAGGCCGAGCTCGCCCGAAAGGTTCAGAAAGCCGCCGTTCCCAAGGTCTTGGGTCAGACCGAGTTCAAGCGACGCAAGGTTCGCGCCCGACCCATAGTCATTCTTGCCAAACCCCATGACCGACCCATCGTCGTGCGCCAGCTTGAGGCCAAGCTCCAGACGGGTCGGGCCATCAGTCAGCGCCCGCTTGACGCTGACGCCAAACGCGTCGTCGGCCCTGGCAGGCACCAGAAGCGACACACCGAAATCGCCGTTCACATCCCGCATGGCAAAGGTCTGGCCCGCGAAGGAATCGAATGGCGCATCTATCGCGCCATTGTGGCCCAGCCGGTCGCTGGTCATGTCGCTGGCAAGCGACTTGTAAAGGTGCGAAATCCCAAGCGCCTGCGGGCCAACCGACGTTGCCAGAGCATCGCCGTGCATGCTGAAGGGTGTATCGAGCACATCGGTCACCGCCACATCGATACCCTTGAGGCTTCTGCTCACGGCATCGCCCATCGCTGACCCGGCGATGATGACTGGTTGGTTGGCGTTGACCTGAACGCCGTTGCCGGTGCTCATCGAGGTCGGGCCGATCGGCAGCAGGGCGGCGCGGACATCCAGGAAGCCCACACCATACCTGAACGAGTAACGTTTGTCGAAACCCGTGGCGAGTTCGACGGTGCCGTCGGCGTTGAAGAAGGAGTTGTTGGCCGAGGCAAGAAGGCGCACGCGAAGTTCGTGCGGCGTCAGTGTCGGGAAGGCCTGACCCAGAAGGGCAAGGGCGCCAGATACCTGCGGTGTCGCAAAGGAAGAGCCCACACCGAAGTCGTAGCTGGTGCTGCTGGTTCCGGACGCGGCGTCCCACGCCCCGTCAGCCAGAATGCACCAGCGCGCTGCTTCCAGGCACGAGGAAGACTGCATGATCACGCCGGTAAGGTTTCCGCCCTGGAATTTGGGAGTGGCGTTTCCGACCGCGATCCAACCCTCCTCGAGCGAGGGGCGAATATAGGGCAGGGCGTCCATGATCGTGGCATGTTGCGCATTTGTCTGGTTCGAGACGGCAAACACGACCACCCCCTGCGAGGCATAGGTGTCGAGCGCCGAGAGGTACGCCTGCCCCGAAGGACCAGAGAAGACATTCTGAAACGAGGCATTGCCGATGGGCTGCGTGTCGTAACCCCACGAGTTATTCTGCGCCACATAGCCGTTGTTGATGGCTCGGTAAGTAGCGTTGATCATCGCGTTGATGTCGGTGAATGTCGCAAAGTCGAGGTTGGCATCAGGGGCGACGCCGATGAAGGTCGGGCTGTCCCCTGCGATGATCGACGAAACCATCGTGCCATGGTCCGGATCGGTCCCGCTTGATGCGGCGCTGGAATTGTCGACTGCCATGAACGTGGTGCCGTTGAATACCTGGTGCCCACTGTTGAGAATCGTATCGACCACACCAACAGTCTGGCCCGCGCCTGTGATCCCGGCAGCATGAGCGAAGGCAACCCCGGAGTTGGCGAGCGGATAGCTGGAATAGGTCGGGCCGACCTGCTGGCCTGCACCGTTGGTGAAGTACCAATTGGCCTTCTGTCGTAGATAGCGGTTGTCGGTTGCAAGCAACTGAGCGGCTGCCGCGTCGATGACGGAGGTCTGACTGTTGACCGCCGCAAACAACGCGTTGATCGGCGCGGTCAGCACACCTCCGGAAACAGGCGGCGGTGGCGCATAGGGCGATGTATAATTGAACGATAAGCCCGTTCCCGAACCGCCTTTACAGGCACTCACCAACAAGACCATCGTAAGGGCCGAGGAAACTTTTGCGGGCAATCTGTTGCGACGTTTTTCACTGATTACGGTTACACTCATCCAACAGCCCTTTCGTCACAACATGAACAGCCACGTGCAACCATCGTAACGGTGTCGTGATGCCTGTTCTGATTTAGGGAATGCGTGAAACGCCCGTCAACGGAAGAATGCTTCGCGTCGCGAAACAGTCGTGAAGATTGTTTTCATTTTGTTTGATGCAAAAGCGACCGAGCGCAGGCGCGGTTTTTCGATGAAGCAGCGTTGAAACCCAAAGCCTAAGCAGTTATAGACCCTTCACGCTGCACCCGTAGCTCAGCTGGATAGAGTGCTGCCCTCCGAAGGCAGAGGTCACAGGTTCGAATCCTGTCGGGTGCGCCAAATTGTAATGCACATTCCAAAATCAAGGCTCGGCCGCACTATCCACTTGTCCAGCAAACGCCGGGCTCGGTGCAAACCGAAATCTTGTTGACTAGGAAACTATACTATGGTAGTTTCCTAGTCAATCAATGAGGCCGCCGTGCTACCGAAGACACCGCCATCAAATCTTGACTCGCATCTGGGCTATTGGCTGAGGATGGTATCCAACGCCGTCTCCCAAAGCTTCGCCCGCAAGGTCGAGCGCGAAGGGGTCACGGTTGCCGAGTGGGTCTTTATGCGCGCGCTCTACGATGTCGAGCGCGTCGCTCCGTCCCAACTTGCAGAAGTGATGGGAATGACGAAGGGGGCAATCTCCAAGCGTGCCGACCGCCTTCTCGAAAAGTCTTTGAT
>JBATMT010000055.1:0-1780 GCA_049289975.1 Paracoccaceae bacterium
GTTTCATGTGATCGGGCAAGGGCGCGACAATGGTGATGCGTTTGCCGGTGATCGGGTGCTCGAACGAGATCTGGCGGGCGTGCAGGTGCAGCTTGCGGCTGATGTCGCCGCCAAGCTGTGCGCCCCAGCCTTCGCCCAGATTCTCCTGACCCGAGCCGCCATACTTGCCGTCGCCGACGATCGGGTGGCCGATTTCAGCCATGTGGGCGCGTAGCTGGTGGGTGCGACCGGTGATGGGAACCATCGCCACCCAAGCGGCGCGGGCGCCGAGGACTTCAAGCACGGCATAGTCGGTGGTGGCGCGCTTGGCGCCTTCGGTTTCGTCGATCTGGTTGGGGTGAATGGCGATCATCTTTTCGCCCTCGCCGCCGCCGCCCCTGCCCGCTGCCTTCAGCAAACCGAAGCGGATGGTGGCCTTGCGGGGCGACGGGACGCCTGCGACGACGGCCCAGTAGATCTTGCGGGTGGTGCGGTTGCGGAACGCCTCGCTGAGCGAGCGGGCAATCCGGTCGGTCCGCGCGAGGAGGAGGACGCCCGAGGTGTCCTTGTCGAGACGGTGGACCAGCTTGGGGCGATCCTTGAAGCCGAACTTCAGTTCTTCGGTCAAGCCGTCAACGTGGCGTGACCCCTGCCCCGAGCCGCCCTGCGACGGCAGTCCCGGAGGCTTGTTGATGGCGATGATATGCTCGTCCTTCCATAGGACTGCCGCCTGAATCATGCGGGCGTCGTCGTCGGTGATCGGGGCGGCGTACCCTCGTTCTGGAAGATCGTAGTCGATCTTTGGCAGGGGCGGCACGCGGACTTCGGCCCCCGGCGCGACGCGGGTGGACGCCTTGACCCGGCCACCGTCAACGCGGATCTGGCCGGTGCGGCACCATTTCTCGATCGCCCCCTGAGTGACTTCGGGCAGGCGTTTCTTGAGCCATCGGTCGAGGCGGCTTTCGCCTTCGTCGGTACCGACGGTGAGGATGCGGACGCCGGTCATACGAGACCCCTGACAGTTGCCATGCCGGCCAGAAGCGCGGCAAGGGAAAGGATGATGGAGGCGGCGACATAGGCCGCAGCGGTTGTCGCCTCGCCGCGCTGCCAGAGCGTGACGGTATCAAGCGAGAAGGCCGAGAATGTGGTGAAGCCGCCAAGAACGCCGGTCATCAGGAACGGCGCAAGTCGCATGAGGTCGCGATTGGCGAACCAGACCACCAGCGCGCCCATCAGGAACGAACCGATGACGTTCACCGTCAGCGTGGCCCACGGGAAGGCGGGGCCAAGAAGGCGCAGCGCGCCGACATTGACGAGATAGCGCAGGGACGAGCCGATTGCGCCTCCGGCAGCCACAGTGAAAAGGGTCTGGATCATGGTGCGCCTTCCTTGACGCTTGGGGCGGCAAAGTCAACCGGGCTAGGAGCCGCGCTTGTCCCTGAGTTTGGCAAACCACTCCAGCCGTTTCTTCAGTTCGCGTTCATAGCCGCGTTCGACGGGCTGGTAGAAGATCGGGCGCTTCATGGTTTCGGGGAAGTAGTTCTGGCCGGAAAAGCCGTCTTCGGCATCATGGTCATAGGCGTAGCCCGTGCCGTAGCCCTGTTCCTTCATCAGCTTGGTCGGCGCGTTGAGGATGTGCTTGGGCGGCCGCTCGGAGCCGGTGTGGCGGGCAGAATCGCGCGCGGCCTTGTAGGCGACATAGCCCGCGTTCGATTTGGGGGCGAGCGCGAGGTAGGTGACGGCCTGTGCCAGCGCGAGTTCGCCCTCGGGGCTGCCGAGGCGTTCGTAAGTCTCCCAGGCG
>JBATMT010000056.1:0-1957 GCA_049289975.1 Paracoccaceae bacterium
AGCGAATGGTGGTAGGCCAGCTTGTCGGTCCGCCATTCCTTGCCACCGCAGGCATCGACCGAGACGATGGGCGAGACCTGCCCGTGGAACACCAGCGCACCGTCTTTTGTCAGAAGCGGATGCATCGTGCGGAAGCGGCGCTGTGTCAGACCTCCCTGATCGGACAGCGAGGCATCGGGGCCAAGGTCGCTGAACAGCTTGGCCGGATCGAGCCGCCAGACATGGCGCGTCGTGTAGTCCTGAAGACTGACAAGCTCAACTGTCGCACGAGGCCCGTCGCCATCGGTGCGCGCCAGAAGAAGATAGCCGGGGTCGGCCGCTGCCCCTTGGCGAAGCGTCCAGCCCTTGCGGCCGTCGAACCGATCCTTGCCGGTGACCGCCAAAGGTTCGGTGTCGGTCATGAGTTGGCGGATCGTGTCGGGGATCGACGCCACGGCCAGCGCCGCTTCGGTCAGTTTGTTGTCTGGCACATTCTGCTTTGCCCCGGACTTCACGAGCGAGGCGAAGAACACAAACCCAAGGAAAGCCAACAAAATCAGCAGGGCGACGAACCACAGCTCCACTTTTCGGAATAGGAAGTTCTGCATCAATCTGCCTTGCACGTCTTTGAAATGTGGCCGCACCTTATGCGTCTCGCACCGTTGCGCAAAGGGCCATTTGCCGCGTCTGTGGCAAGATCAGAGACAATCGACGCCACTTGCCGCAATTGCAAATTGCTCCGCCTATCTTCATGCTCAGACACACAATAAGTTTGATTTGGACAAGCCTTCACGGGATATGTCCGCAAGGGCCTATTGCGATGCCCCGGTGGCCGCCTGATTTGGCGCTGCCCCTGACGACGAAAGGTATTTGACCATGAAATGCGTAATTCTCGCCGGTGGCCTCGGCACACGTCTCAGCGAAGAGACCGTCCGCATCCCCAAACCCATGGTTGAAATCGGCGGCCGCCCGATCCTGTGGCACATCATGAAGATTTACGCCGCCCACGGCATCACCGAGTTCATCGTCTGCCTTGGCTACCGTGGCTATGTGATCAAGGAATATTTCGCCAACTACTACCTGCACAATTCTGACGTGACCTTCGATCTTGCCTCTGGCGGCATGGAGGTTCACCGCAACACCTCCGATCCGTGGAAAGTCACGCTTGTGGACACCGGACAGGAAAGCATGACCGGCGGGCGTCTGGCCCGCGTGATGCCTTATCTGCGCAACGAGGAAGCCTTCTGCCTGACCTATGGCGACGGCGTGGGTGATGTGGATATCAAGGGCAGCGTTGCTTTCCACAAGTCGCACGGCAAGTTGGCCACCGTCACAGCGGTTCCGCCACCGCGTCGCTTTGGCCAATTGAAACTCGACGGCAATCTGGTGGAAGATTTCTCCGAGAAGCCGGTGGGCGAGGGTGGTCTGATCAACGGCGGCTTCTTCGTACTGTCGCCCAAGGTCGAGAAGTACCTCGACGGCGACGCAACTATCTGGGAACAGGCGCCCCTGCGTGGTCTGGCAACCGACGGCCAGCTTTGCGCATGGGAGCACAAGGGCTTCTGGCAACCGATGGACACGATCCGCGAGAAGCAGGAACTGGAAGAACATTGGGAATCGGGCAAGGCCCCGTGGAAGATCTGGGCGTGAAGAGCCAATTCTGGAAAGGACGGCGGGTTTTTCTGACCGGCCATACCGGCTTCAAGGGAGCTTGGGCGGCCGCTTGGCTTGCGCAGATAGGTGCGGACGTCACCGGCTTTGCGCATGCGCCGGAAACCGAGCCGAACCTGTGGCAGCTTCTTGGCCTGAAAAACGTTCGCTCCGTCATCGGTGACCTGAACGACCGCCCGGCACTTGACCGCGCGCTGGCCGAGTCACGCCCACAGGTGATCTTGCACCTTGCCGCACAGGCTCTGGTGCGTCGCAGCTACCGTGACCCGGTTGAAACCTTTGCCTCGAACGTAATGGGCACCGTCCA
>JBATMT010000057.1:0-5132 GCA_049289975.1 Paracoccaceae bacterium
GGCGTATCCCGGCCCAGCGCTCGATCAGCGGGGCAGAGCGCAGCATGGGGCAGGCGGCGCGCGCCTTTTCAACAAGACCGTCAAGCTGTTGGTCGGTAGATGCCGGATCGGTCCACTCGCGCTCCGAGGTCGAGCCGATAGCCACAGTCCCGTCGAGATGTGGCACGATATGCAAGCTGTCGACGAACAATTGCGGCAGGTCTCGCGCTTCGCAGGTAAAAAGTGCCGCTTGACCCTTCACGCCGCCCCCCAGCTCGCGGCCCAGATCGTGCGACACATCGTGCAATCCCGCCAGCCCGGTCGCCCAGACCACTGGCCCCTCCCATTTTCTGCTCGCAAATATCCTCGCCGGAGGCATCCGCCGTTCGGGGCCATCGACCGGCTCGTGCAGTTCCTCGACCTCGCCACCAAGGCTGCGGACCGCTCCGACAAGGGCCTCGGCTGCCTGGCGGGGATTGAGCCGCGCCGTGAGTGTATCGAACGCAAAGAGTCCCGTCGGGCTGGTCCCGGCCCATGCTGGGTCGGGTGCAGGGCCGACCGACCATTCGGCCTTGCCGTGCCAAAGCGCCTTTGCGCCAAGTGCGCGCCGGTGCGCCTGTTCGACCGCACGTTCATCGGCCAATGGCTGCAGGCGACCGCTGCGAAGGTAACCCGGGTCGATGGCCGAGTGCGCCTGAACGCCCGACCAGAAGTCCCCGGCCATCAGCAGGCTTTCGAGTTGGAAGGCCTTCTTTGGATTCCAGTTTTCCGGCACATGCGGTGCCAGCGCGCCGACCAACCCGCCCGATGACCCCGCGCCGACATGGTGCCTCTCGATCAGCCGGACCTTTGCACCGCGCAGGCAGAGGGCATAGGCGATTGCCAGACCGAAGATCCCGCCGCCTATCACCGTCACGTCTGCCGTTGCCATTCACCCAGCCCTTCGCCATGGTCCGGCCCGAGGGTTACGGCAGATGGCAACACAAGACCAGAGCGAGCGCGTGGACTGGCGGGATGGCGTGGTGCCGGTCTCGACCCTGTTCGACGATCCCTATTTCTCGCTTCACGATGGCCTCTCCGAGACGCGCCATGTGTTTCACGGCGGCAATGGTCTGCCGGGGCGGTTCCGGGGCGGTTTTGTGGTGGCCGAGCTTGGCTTTGGCACCGGACTCAATCTTCTGGCTACGGCAATTGCCTGGCAGGCGTCGGGCGCGGCAGGGCGACTGTCCTTCACCAGTTTCGAGGCCTTCCCGATGGCGCCCACCGACATGGCCCGTGCGCTGGCGCACTTCCCCGAGGTCGCCAACGCCGCCAAGCCGCTTCTGGCGGCATGGGAGGGGGGCGAGCGGTGCTTTGCGCTCGGGCCGGTCGATGTGGAGGTGGTCGTCGGTGATGCGCGCCAAACCTTGCCTGCTTGGGCAGGCAGGGCGGATGCGTGGTTCCTTGACGGCTTCTCGCCGGCTAAGAACCCTGAACTCTGGGGCGACGATCTTTTGGCGGACGTCGCCCGCCACACCGCGCCGGGCGGCACATTTGCCACCTATACGGCGGCTGGATTCGTTCGGCGGGGGTTGCAGGCGGCGGGCTTTCAGGTAGAGCGATGCGCGGGCTTCGGGCACAAGCGCCACATGAGCCGCGGCATCCTCAGTTCAGGACAGAACAGGCCATGAAAACCGAGCAGAACCTGCGGCTGGGCATCATGCTGATGGCGCTGACCAGCCTGATCTTTTCGCTTCAGGACGGCATCTCGCGGCATTTGGCGGGCAGCTACAGCGTCTACATGGTGGTGATGATCCGCTTCTGGTTCTTTGCGGCCTTTGTCGTGGTGATGGCGTCGCGGCAGCCGGGCGGGATAAGGGCAGCGGTGCGCACGCACTATCCGGTGTTGCAGGCGCTGCGCGGGGTTTTGCTGATCGCCGAAGTCTGCGTGATGCTGGTGGCATTCGTCAAGCTCGGGCTTGTTGAAAGTCACGCGGTCTTTACCTGCTATCCGCTACTGGTTGCCGCCTTGTCCGGCCCGCTTCTGGGCGAAAAGGTCGGCTGGCGGCGCTGGACGGCGATCGGCATCGGCTTTGTGGGGGTGTTGATCGTGCTGCAACCGGGCGTGCAGGTTTTCTCGCCCTATGCGCTGATCCCGCTTCTTGCCGCGTTCCTGTTTGCGCTTTACGGGCTTCTGACCCGCTATGTGGCGCGCAAGGATGCGGCCTCGGTGACATTCTTCTGGGCAGGAGTGGTGGGCGCAGTGGCGATCACGCCGCTCGGCCTTTGGCACTGGCAGACGATGACACCCGGCGATTGGGGCTGGATGTTCCTTTTGTGCTGCACGGGGGCGACGGCGCACTACACGATGATCAAGTCGCTGGAGATCGCCGAAGCCTCGGCGGTGCAGCCGTTCGCCTATCTGCAACTAGTGTTCATCGCGATACTTGGTGTCACACTTTTCCACGAAGTGCTGCGCCCCAATGTCGTGGTCGGCGCGGTGGTGGTGGTTGCCGCAGGGCTTTTCACGCTGTGGCGCGCACGGATAAAAGGCCGCGACGCGCCGCCGGTGGCTTGAGGCTATTTGCGCAGGCAGGAACTGCCATCAGTTTTCAGGATGCCGGTCGGCTTGTAGGCCTTGAGCGCGGTGCGCGCGGCGAGCCGGATGAGGCACTCCAGCTCATCCTCGCGGTCGGGGTTTGGCGTTTCCAGAACTGCCTTCACGCCAAAGACCGGCGTTCCTTCGAACGGGATGACGTAGCTTTCCGGCGACAGGCCGACCGTGACGCTGATCGTATAGATCCAGACCTTGTTCGCCCCTGAGCCAACCCAGCGGCCCACGTCGGAGTCGGTCTGGATGTTGGCCACGATGTCAGCACCGGGGCCGTTCTTGGCGCGCATTCCTGACTTCGCCATCTCGGCTGCCAGCGGTGGAAGCAGATAGTTGCCATAGCCGCTGTCATACTGCGACGAGGACAGTTCGATAATGTAGCTCTTGCCGTCGAGCGGACCCGCCCAAATTGGAGTTGCTAAGCTGATGGCAAGGCAAGTGGCGAGTGCTCGCATGGATTACCTCACGGGAAGGGTGAAGGTGAGCGATGTGGGGCGGTCATAGCCTGCATGGGCGGTTCCGTCGATCTTTTCAAAACCCATCGCGCGGAAGGCCGCGTGGTTTTCGACAAGCTCGACGCGGGTCTGAAGGGTGACGGCGGGCAGGGTCAGCGCCTTGGCGCGGCTTGCGGCATGACGGACAAGTTGTCGGGCAAGCTTCTGGCCACGATACGCCTTGGCCACAGCCAGTTTGCCAAGATAGAGGTGATCGTCACGGGGGCTGAGGATCATGCAGGCGATTGGTTTGCCCAAGTCTTCGATCACCCACATCTCGTCCTTTGCCGATTGGCGCGCCAGATCACCGGACGTCAGCCGGGTTGCCGAGGAGGGCGGGTCGATGCGCCCGTTCATGTAGTCGAAAGTCTCGGTGATCAGGGACAGGAGCGGGCCGAAATCCTCTGCCGGGGTCATCTTGCGCGGCGTGGAATGGCGCGGCAGGCCGTCGTTCAGGTGCAGCCACGGCAGATGTTCATTCCAGTGGACATGGACGGTGGCGGCAAAGCGCGACGGGTCGTCGAGCGTCAGCGCATAAAGGTCGATCTCCTTTGTGCGTTCGTTGCTTTGGTATGCGATGGGAGAACCACAGCGCGGGCAGAAGGAACGGAAGACCCCCGGCGAGGACTGGTAGCTTGCGGCAGGCTCGCCCGACCAGTGCAGCTTGTCATGGTTGACGGCGAAGAAGCTGGTGAACGGTGACGAGGTGGCGCGGCGGCAGCTTTCGCAATGGCAATGCGCCTGCCAGTTCGGCTGACCCTCGAACCGATAGCGGACGGCACCGCACAGGCAATGTCCAGTCCCGCCGTTCATCTTTGCCTCAGGTATATCCATGCCGAATTATCCGAGCCGTTGGTGCCAACGGCAAGTGGGAAAACGGGCATGGTGCGGCCTGCTGTTGGATCAGCCTTGCGATGCGATCTGGCGGGCACCCAATATTTTGGGGATAACTGGCCGCTTCCTGCCATATCGGGTAGTGAGCCGTTGACTTGAACCGGCATCGGACCGACGATCAAAGACCTTCCGGAATCAGGGGCCCGCCCGTCTTGCGCTTTACCCGCCTGCGTCTCAATGGCTTCAAAAGCTTCGTCGACCCTACGGATCTGATCATCCATGAGGGACTGACCGGCGTGGTCGGGCCGAACGGTTGTGGCAAGTCGAACCTGCTGGAAGCGCTGCGCTGGGTGATGGGCGAGAACCGCCCGACCGCGATGCGTGGCGACGGGATGGAAGATGTGATCTTCGCCGGGGCAGCGACGCGACCGGCGCGGAATTTCGCAGAGGTCTCGATCACCATCGACAATTCCGAACGGCTGGCGCCGTCCGGTTTCAACGATCAAGACCAACTGGACATCGTCCGGCGGATCACGCGCGATGCCGGGTCGGCCTACAAGGCCAACACCAAGGATGTGCGCGCCCGTGATGTGCAGATGCTGTTTGCCGATGCGTCGACCGGGTCGCATTCGCCCGCTTTGGTGCGTCAGGGACAGATCGCTGAACTGATCAACGCAAAGCCAAAGAACCGCCGCCGCATTCTTGAGGAAGCGGCGGGGATTTCCGGGCTTTACCAGCGGCGGCACGAGGCTGAACTGAAGCTTCAGGGCACCGAGCAGAACCTGCTTCGGGTCGATGATGTTGTCGAACAATTGGCACAACAATTGCTTCAACTTGCCCGGCAGGCGCGGCAAGCGGCCCGCTATCGCGAGATTGGCGAGGAATTGCGGCGGGCCGAGGGAATGCTGCTTTATCGGCGCTGGCGCGAGGCGGATCACGCGCGGCTGGCAGCCGATACCGATCTGACAGAGCGCACAAAGGGCGCGGCGCAAGCCGAAGCGGCGGCGCGTGCGGCGGGCAAGGCGCGGATCGTGGCCGAAGATGCCTTGCCGCCGTTGCGCGAAGAGGAGGCGATTGCGGGCGCAATCTTGCAGCGCCTGATCGTGCAGCGGGATACGCTGAACGATCAGGAGACGCGGGCTTTGCAATTGATCGAGACGCTGACCGGGCGGATTGACCAATTGTCGCGCGATCTGGAGCGTGAGGCTGGTCTGAACCGCGACGCAGGCGAGACG
>JBATMT010000058.1:0-3255 GCA_049289975.1 Paracoccaceae bacterium
CGCATCGGCAGAGGAATGCCTGCGCCACCTTGTCGAAGGTCCGGCCCGTGCCGCTGACCAATTCAAGGTTACCCTTTAGCTTCAAGGGTCCATTCGGCAAGGGCGATATGTCCACCGCCCCATCACGGACAGCCAGCGCTTCAAATGTCTTGGTCCCGGGTTCGCCGGTCGCCGCAAAACCGGCTGCCGTGTGGCTGCCATCGCAGTAGGGCTTGTTTTGCGACTGGCCACAGCGGCACAGGGTCGCCCTGACCGCCTCTCGTGGTTCACCTTTCACGGTCAGCGCTGCTTCGATGGCCAAGGGGCCATTCTCGCGCACCCGCAGGGTATTCACCACGGGTGGTTTGTCCGACCCGATACCGCCCGCATTCCGCGTCACCCGGATCGCGCCCGAAGGGCAGTTCTGGCCGATCCTGATTACCTCGTCGACGGGTGCGGCGTCGGGATAGATCCACTCGCCCTTCACGTTCGGCACGAACACCTCGGGGTGGCTCAGCACGCAATTGCGCGAATGCACGCACAGCTTTCCATCGAAATGAATGGTGACTTCCCGACCCTTGACCGTCTCCGACATGCGACCCTCCGCGCTACAAACCCATGCCAAGAGTTGCCTGCTGTTATGGTCAGGTCAAGCCACAGAGATGCAAATCAACCAAGCGAACTCGCACCGGGTATGCGATCTCGCAAAAAACCATAAGATAATGAAGTGTATATACTTTATAAAACTCGTTTAGACGATTTCAATCAATTCTAACGGGTTCAGGCGAGCCCTTGATGCCGAGTTAACCGGATTCCGCAGAGCAGTTGGCTTGATTTTGACCTATCCTTCCATTGCGCGCAGAAAATGCGTTGTCATCACGTAGTCCTTGCGCGGCCCCGTTACGACCCACTCGGACTGCCATGCCTGAGGCCAGCCGGAAAAGTCGTAGGTCACCCGATAGCTGTCTGGGTCACAGGCATGAAAGGCCGCTCCCTCATCCGGATCGAAGTCGTGAAACGGCCGGCCATCGGCATAGTCCACGGCGATCCGCCCACCCCCTGCCCGCCAGCGATAGTCGCGGCTTGCAAACATGGGTGCTGCTGTGGCCAAAGTCAGCCAGCCTTCCTCATGGTAGAGCAAACCCCCATCGGACACCTGAAAGTCGGCCTGCCCCTCAAATTGACCGGGCTGGTTGCTCAAGCGGTCCTCGATCTGGCGCTGAATGGTCCAGCGCCCGACGAAACCCTCCAGAGCAATCTTACTGGAGGTCGACATACCGCCCGATCGTTGCGCTGCCATCGTCGGCGATGAACTTGAGACCAAGCCCGTCAGACGAGACTTCGACATCATAGCAGGCCCATTTCTCGGATGGCGGCCAGACCGAACAATAGCGATCCCCGTCGATCTTCCATTTTCCGGCACTGAAGGTGCCGCTGTCATAGTCGGTGGTCCCGACAATATCAAAGGTCTGGCTCGCGCCATTCTCATAGGCAACAGTCCGGGCAGCCAGCGCCTTGTTCAACTCATCTGCGCCAAGCTTGCGCCAGCCCTCCTCGGCGAAAGCAGCACCTGCCGCCGCGATCAGGCCCAACACCAGTACCAGTTGCCGCATGCCACACTCCCCGCTTGTCCTGTGCGCCTGCGCAGTCTAGGAGACGCGCGACCGCCTCACAACGGAAAGGTACGCTGATGATCCCCCGTTACTCACGCCCCGAAATGGTTGCCATCTGGTCGCCGGAGACGCGGTTCAGGATCTGGTATGAAATCGAAGCGCACGCATGCGACGCGCAAGCCGCACTCGGTGTCATCCCCAAGGCCAATGCCGAAGCGGTGTGGCGCGCCAAGGATGTGACATTCGACGTCGCCCGCATCGATGAAATCGAAGCTGTGACCAAGCATGACGTCATCGCGTTCCTGACGCATCTTGCCGAACATATCGGCTCAGACGATGCCCGCTTTGTCCATCAGGGCATGACTTCCTCCGACGTGCTCGACACGACGCTGAACGTCCAGCTTGTCCGCGCCGCCGACATTCTGCTGGCCGATCTTGATCGGGTGCTGGCTGCATTGAAGGCTCGTGCCCTCGAACATAAAGACACGGTCCGCATCGGCCGCAGCCATGGCATCCATGCCGAGCCGACGACGATGGGCCTGACCTTCGCCCGCTTTTACGCCGAGATGGACCGTAACCGCGCCCGTCTGACGGCGGCCCGCGAGGAAGTCGCGACCGGAGCGATTTCGGGCGCTGTCGGTACCTTCGCCAACATTGATCCGGCGGTGGAGGAGCATGTCTGCAAGATGATGGGCCTGCGGCCCGAACCGATCTCGACGCAAGTAATCCCGCGTGACCGCCATGCGATGTTCTTTGCCACACTTGGCGTCATTGCCTCGTCGATCGAGAACGTTGCCACCGAGATCCGCCATATGCAGCGTACCGAAGTGCTTGAGGCGGAAGAGTTCTTCAGCCCCGGTCAGAAGGGTTCGTCGGCGATGCCGCACAAGCGCAACCCTGTCCTGACAGAAAACCTGACCGGGCTTGCCCGGCTGGTGCGCATGTCGGTGGTGCCCGCGCTGGAAAACGTGGCACTTTGGCACGAGCGCGACATCAGCCATTCCTCGGTCGAGCGCGCAATCGGCCCCGACACGACCGTGACCCTCGACTTCGCGCTGAACCGTCTGGCGGGCGTGATCGAAAAGCTGGTGATCTACCCGGAGAATATGCTCAAGAACCTGCATAAATTCAAAGGTCTGGTCATGTCGCAACGCGTGTTGCTGGCTCTGACCCAGGCGGGAGTCAGCCGCGAGGATTCCTATCGCCTTGTCCAGCGCAATGCGATGAAGGTCTGGGAGAAGGGTGCGGACTTCAAAACCGAGCTTCTGGCCGACCCGGACGTAACGGCGGCGCTTCCACCCGCAGAGATCGAAGAGAAGTTCGACCTCGGCTATCACACCAAGCATGTCGATACGATCTTTGCACGGGTCTTCGGTTTGGCGCCCTGATAAGCGAATCTCCGCACATTGTGATTTGTCAGAACGTGGGGGGCGTGGCCTTCTGAATGGAAATTCAGGGAGGAAACACCATGTCCTATTTCACGCAGATTGCCCTGATGGCCAGTCTGATGCTGCCGACAGTCGCCTTCGGTGCCGGATCTGGCAGTGACAGCCCACCACCTGCGACAGAAACCACAACCAAATGCAAGAAAACCGAGGTCTGGGACGAAAAGACCAAGAAGTGCGTGGACGCTCAAACTGGTGCTGAAACCGGTCAGTTAGAC